>JBCDFX010000483.1:0-3443 GCA_039177155.1 Cyanobacteria bacterium P01_H01_bin.119 | reverse complement strand
TGGTATCGCACCGTTCAGCCCATTGACAGCAAGCCGGGGCCAGAAATCGTGCTCAACGGCAATCGCTTAATTAACTTTGCCAGCAACGACTATCTGGGACTAGCCGGGGATAACCGGTTAGCTCAGGCAGCGTTCGCCGCCATTGAGCACTATGGCACAGGCAGTACGGGCTCTCGCTTGCTAAGCGGTCACCGCCCCCTTCATAAAGAACTGGAGCAGGCGATCGCCGCTTGGAAGCAAACGGACGATGCCATTGTCTTTACATCGGGCTATTTGGCAAATATCGGCACCATTGCGGCCCTAATGGGGCCAAAAGACTTAATTCTCAGCGACCAGTACAACCACGCCAGCCTGAAAAAAGGCGCGATATTGAGTGGCGCAACGGTAGTAGATTACGCCCACTGTGATTTACAAGATCTAAAGGCAAAACTCGCTTCAAGGGGCGATCGCATTCGGCGCACACTGATTCTTACCGACAGTGTATTCAGTATGGATGGGGATATTTGCCCCCTGCCTGAGATCCTTGACTTAGCCGATACATTTGGCGCGATGGTGATGGTGGATGAGGCTCATGGCACCGGCGTGATGGGATCAACTGGGGCAGGATGCATAGAGGCGTTGGGCTGCACAGGCCGTCCCTTGATTCAAATGGGGACGCTTAGCAAGGCGCTGGGCAGCTTGGGCGGATATGTCACTGGGGCAAAGCCGCTGATTGAGTTTCTGCGCAACCGAGCTTCAAGTTGGATTTACACCACGGGATTGACACCGGCAGATACGGCAGCGGCTTTGGCAGCGATCACAATTGTTCAGCAAGAACCAGAGCGGCGGCAGCAGCTTCAGGCGCATCAACAGTATTTAACCCAACATCTCGACAGTCTATTCCCCACCGGGAGTCAGTCTAAACTTCGACGTTTACCGTCAGAATCACCAATCATCTGCCTTCAGGTCAAAGATGCGGAGACTGTACTGATGCTAGGGCAAACCCTGCGGGAGTTTAGCGTATTTATTTCAGCCGTACGTCCGCCCACAACGCCCACCAGCCGGCTGCGAGTTACCCTGATGGCAACTCACACCCAAAGACACCTTGATATATTGCTAACGGCCCTGCACAAGAGCATTCAAAACTAATCTGTTTGAAGCACGGTATATCCACTCACATAGCGGGTACCGTCGGGCAGAGATGACCATACCCACTCCACATCTTCTCCTGCGGCCAGCTCAACGCTTAGGACTCGATTCGTCGGCAGCGAAGCCGGGGAAACCGACATTGGCTAGGGCGCTACAACAACTCGTTTCTGATTTTTGTCTGCCATAGTTAACCGTTAATAGTGGGCTATTCCCCATCTTAGACATTGGCTAAATCTTCGGCTCTACGCAAGTCTGCTGCAGAAAGCGGTAGCAGCAGCGGCATTTAATCATCAATTGCCAGCCGATATCGTCTTTCTTTGGCACATCGTATTCTAATACTGTGGGCTATCTGGAGGCGATCGCACGCTTCCAAGCGAGACTGATGGCAAGACATAACGCCTATCTTGATCATGACCAACGCTACCGTTGAGGCCCGTTTGAAAAGCTATTCATTTCAGGTATTAAGGAGATTATGCAGTCTTGATTAACGCTTGTGCCCAAGATTGATCCGGCTCTGACAGCGGCGGTAGCGGCGGCACCTGATAGTCGATCGCGAGCTGATACCGTCCTCGCCGATAGACTAGCGCTAACACAGCCTTTAAATCGATGACAGCAACACCATCTTTCCCCATCAGCGGCACGACTACATCTGGCATTTGCTCCCGCAGTGAAAAACCGTATAAATCCGCTTGTGGGCGCTCCTCGCTGCGGCTCACCAAAATTCGGTAGTCTGTTGTGCTTGCTCCCAGCAGCGGCATAGACTCTCCCCCGCGCAACAGATCAATCTCAACTAAGTGGGTTGAACTTACCAAAATTCGGTTGCGCTTACGGAGATAAGCCTGTCGGCCTTCCCCCGATCGCTTATTTGTTGGCGATAGGACTTCAATTGTCGTAACAATCGCTCCAGTGGTTGCTTCCCGAATTTCGAGATAGCGTTCTTGCCTCTCTTCTGCTAAGGGCACTGTAATTTTTTGAGCCTGCGGTATAGTCGCTGTTGTTGCTCCTGAACTAGCTTCTAGAGATTCCTGATTAACAGCAACTGAGACATCTGGAACCCCAATCAACAAGCTATCTGCTACCGTACTGATGTATACCCGCTTCTCAATCGCGACCCGGTAGCGCTGGCTCAATTGATCATCTAAAGCATCAGCAATACCCACAATCAGCCGACTATGAACTTCAGGCCACAGCTGAGCATGCTCTAGATAAGGATCCATACCTGGAAACGGAGACTGCATTGCGCGACAGTTGATTAGGGGGGATATGTCTTATTTTAGTTCGGTGGCTTGTGGCGTCAGCTATTCTTAATTCATAGAGTGGACATAGACCATACGCCAGTAGACAAGGTTAAAGCCAATTTACATCGTTCCCTTCAACAAGCAGCCTCTGGTCAACGTATTCCGCTTTCTCAGATATGGGAGGGGACTGATGCAAAATAACGATAAAAGTTGAAAAAACCGTCTTTCCCGAGAGTCTTATTGACTGAAATTCTTTTTTCGCGATCGCGCTTTTCAGAAACCCTTATAGCCCTGCCCTTTGTGATGGCAGGAATCCTGACGATGGGGCTAACCAGCGTGCGAGTGGCAACGCTGATTTGCACCGCATCCGAATGCCGGCTAACCACCGGCAGCTTTTTGCCCTATACCCAGGTCTTTGCAACTCAAGACTTACAATCTGCAGTAGTTCAAGACCGAGAAGATTTAGCTGCGATGAGTGAGCAGGTGGTGCTGCAGGTCGGAGACGGTGCGATCGCGCTTCCCCCTACCCGCAATGCCGAGCCTGTGGCAGCCGAAATCAATGAGTTTTTAGCTTTAGGCGGTAAGAGCCAATTAAACGTGACCCAAAGCGATCGCGGCTGGGGTCTATTGGTTGGGCTTGCCCTCTGCGGAGTTGGCATTGGCGCTAAGACCCTGATGCACAGGTACGGCAGCCAAAGAAGCGATTAGGGTAAGGCTGCGAGTTCAACTGCGTCTATCATCAGTACCCCAGTAGTCCTGGGTGCCGTGAGCAATCGAACCAGGGCTAGATCTTAGCCGGGTTTCTGGGCAATCAGTGTCCGATGGCGCGGATCGCTCTCGGTCATAACTCCATTTATAAAGCCTGTGGCCGATAACGCTGCTTCAACATCAAAGGTGTAATAGTCGTCGCTCCAGGGCTCGGTACTTTTCATCAGGGTAAACAAGGCCGGCGGCAGGCTTTGAATCACCGCCGATTTGGGATTGTTGTCCACAATGGCCAACGTGCCGCCGGGGCGAAGTAGCCGCAGGGCTTCTGCAAACACCGCTTGAGTTGCCCTGCGCGGCAGTTCATGAATC
>JBCDFX010000482.1:0-3451 GCA_039177155.1 Cyanobacteria bacterium P01_H01_bin.119 | reverse complement strand
GTTCAGTCGCACAAGTGGAAGCTGATGCTGACAGCTATATCAATTTGCTTGTTGGATATGGAAGCTGAACGTAGCCTGCTCGATTTGAGCGGTTTGCTGATGGAGCTTAGAGAGCTTTTGGGTTGTCCAGTCAATATCTTCACGGAAAAAGGACTTCGCCAAAGAATACGCGATCGCGCCCCCAACATCTAATCCAGACCCAATTGCATACTCAGCGTCTGCCGCATTACATCCACCGGGGCCGCTTGTCCTAACCATAGCGACAGCGCCGCCGCCCCCTGCTGCACCAGCATTTCTAACCCATCAATTGCGATCGCGCCCTGTTTCTTTGCCTGCTGCAAAAACTGAGTCGGGCTGGGGGTGTAAATCAGGTCGTAGGCGATCGCCCCCGGTGGCAGTTTGGCAATCTCACTAGGACTCAGCGGGCAGGTGTCAACATTAGGATGCATTCCCACAGGCGTCGTATTCACCACCAGGGTTGCGTTCGGCAATAATTCTGGCAAATGCTCCCAAGTAAAGGTTTTCAATGGCGGCTGAATCGGCGACTGTCGCCAGCTTTGCCCGAATGCTTCTAGGTTTTTTGCCCGACGACCCACCACCCAAATTTCCTGACAGCCTAGCTGGGTGCAGCCTGCCACCACGGCTCGCGCCGCGCCGCCATTTCCCAGCACCAGCGCGATCGCATTTGTCCAGTTTCGCTCTAGATTCTTGAGCGGCGCAATAAATCCAATAACGTCGGTGTTGGTGCCCCACCAGCCGGTTTTGCCCCAGCCTACGGTGTTAACCGCGCCAACGGCTTGGGCGATATCGCTAATATCATTTAGCAAGGGCATAATTGCCTGCTTATGGGGAATCGTGATATTGAAGCCGCGTAAACCGATGGCCTCAAATCCAGCGATCGCCTCTGTCAGCCTGCCGTTGGGCACAGGCAGCGGCAGGTACACAATATCCACCCCAAGGTGAGCGATCGCGGCATTGTGCATCGCAGGAGATAGAGAATGCTCGACCGGATCGCCAATCACCCCAAGCAGTTGGGTTGTGCCTGTAATCATGGTTAAAAATTATGGCGTCAATGGACAGTTTCTTAAAAATGGGCGATTTACATAGCGATCGCCAGTCTGGATAGGGCAAGGCTTCGACACTCTAGACGGGCTCGGTGCTCTCGGCAATCTGGCCCAGTTTCTAAAATGGGAACAGCCGTAACCTTGGGGGCCAGTGTGCCACAATTTAATCACCATCCCATCTACGGCTTCTGGTCAGCTTGATCACTGCATTCAGCGTCGCTGGAGCGATTGGCGCAGAAACAATCTGCCTATAATTCTGCTCAAACCCTTCAGCAACCTGCTGTAATGCGTTTTGTTTATCCTCTGTTTGCCGCTGATTAACCCATGTTGGGCACCCGCCTCGCCAATCGATACCACATTTTAAGAAGCCTGGGCTCCGGCGGCTTTGGACAGACTTACTTGGCACGGGACGACACCGGGACAGCGGCTCAAACCCCAACTAGCCCCCTCTGCGTGGTTAAGCAGCTAAAGCCAGCCAGCGGCGATTCAGACTTTTTGAAAGTGGCGCGGCGACTGTTTGAAACCGAAGTCAAAACCCTAAAAAAGCTGGGTAAACACGATCGCATTCCCCAGCTGCTTGACTCCTTTGAAGATGGGGCTGATTTTTATCTGGTGCAGGAGTTTATCGAAGGGACTCCCCTGAGCCGAGAGCTAAAGCAGCGCGATCGCTTTGATGAGAGCGACGTGATTGCCCTACTCGAAGACGTCCTGCCCCTGCTAAAAATTGTCCATGATAACCACGTTATTCACCGGGACATTAAACCCAGCAATTTAATCCGTCGTCACAGCGATGGGCGGCTGGTGCTGATTGACTTTGGGGCCGTTAAAGAAATTCGCACCCAGATTTTGTCTGGTCAGGAGACGACTTTGACAGTGGGCATCGGCACCCAAGGCTACACCCCGCCGGAGCAGCTCACGGGCAAACCCCGCTACAACAGTGACCTCTACGGGTTGGGAATGACCGCGATTCAGTCGCTTACGGGGGTCTCTCCCGGTCAGATGGTAGAAGATCCTCAAACCTCAGAGTTTCTCTGGCAGTCTCAGGCCGATGCCAGCGTGGGGCTAAAGCTGGTGCTCAGTAAGCTGGTGCGCAATTCCTACTATTACCGCTACCAGAGTGCGGCTGATGTCTTAAAAGATCTGGCTCGCTTAGATCAGCTTGCCCAAGAATTTCCGGCTGAGGCAGAGATTGACTACACTGCTCCCTGGGGGATGACCACGGTTTCATCCTCCCCTTCCCTACGCCAGCGGCTAGGGCGGCTGGCAATAACGGCAGCGATCGCCGCCGGATTAGCCATTGGCATTCGCCAAGTGGGAGGGTTTCAGGCGATAGAACTGCGGGTGCAGGATGCCCTGGTGCGGCTGCAGCCCTCCCCCGACGTTGATCCCAGGCTGCTGGTAGTTGAGATTACAGAGGCTGACTTACGCCAGCAGCAGCGAGATACGCCCTCCGATCAGGCGATCGCCGATGCGATTCAGATTTTGCAAACCCATGCTCCCCGCGCCATCGGGCTAGATCTCCACCGCGAAATTTCCCAGCCGCCTGGCCACGAAGCGCTGATGCAGACGCTCCAGCCTGACAATACTTTTACCATTACAAAAATCGGCGACACCCCAGAGGAAACCATTCCCCCACCGGAAGCGGTCGATCCAGAGCGGGTAGGGTTCAATGATTTTGTCGTCGATCCCGACGGGGTGATTCGGCGCAGTCTGCTGTTTTCCGCCGCAGAAAACCGAGCTGGTAGTGAGGTTCTCCACGGATTTAGCCTAAGGCTGGCCCAAAAATATCTAGAAACGGAGGGCATTGAGGCCACCGCAAGCGATCGCAACCCTGAGCATATGCGTCTGGGCGATGCAGTGTTTACGCCCATTGCGGCAACTGCCGGGGTTTACCGCCAAATTGATGCCCGTGGGTATCAGATCTTGCTCGACTACCACTCCCAACGGGATGTGGCCCGTCAGGTCAGCCTATCTCAGGTGCTGGCTAAAACGTTTGATCCCGCCTGGGTTGAAAATAAAATTGTGCTGATTGGGATGACCGCGGCCAGCGCAAAAGACCTCTTTCCAACCCCTTACAGCGCTGCTGTAGGCGACGATCACCAAATGGCGGGCGTTATGGTACATGCCAATATGGTGCACCAAATTTTGGCGATCGCCCTGGGGGAGCAGCCCCTGCCCTGGTACTGGCCCGACGGCATTGAAATTCTCTGGCTCATGGTGTGGGGCTCAATCGGGGCTGCGCTGCCGCTGGTTGTGCAACGTCCAATTATTCTGGGCATTTCGGTTGGTGGTGGCTTAGCAATGGTGGTCGCTGTGAGCGGCATCAGCCTTAGCTTTGGCGGACGCGTCCCCGTGATTGCCCCCGCCAGCGCCCTGCTGCTGGGGGG
>JBCDFX010000481.1:0-3461 GCA_039177155.1 Cyanobacteria bacterium P01_H01_bin.119 | reverse complement strand
CCCGATTCCCGTGGTCAGGGCCACCATCAGCGGATGATCAAAATAGCTCCAGGCCAGATGACGGCTGTAAAGGTAGTAGTAGGCTTCATCAAAGCCGACCGGTAAAAAGGTCGCCACCAAGCCCCGAAAGACGGCTCCGCCGCCTAACCACCACCACACGGCAGGAGATATTTGGGGCACAAAGAGTTTCATAAAGCCGCAGATAAACTCGTCAGAACATATCGCCGTCAGGTTGCCCCACATAAAGCGGGTATTTTTGGACAATCGCCGATAGAATCAGGACTTACGCAGTTGCCCTGAGCAGCCGCTATAGCCTCCGACTGATTGAAATAACCTCAGAGGCAGTCATCCCTCAAATTTGGGGAACAGGGCCAGCGCGTAAGCTCTAAACCATCTTCTTAGTGCCCTTCATCATGCCATGACGTTAAAGTCTTATCCGGAAGAGGGCTTGTCTTTTGCGGGAGAGCAACCCTATGCAGCGAAGTGCAGAAATCATTTGTGTTGGCAGCGAGCTGTTGCTGGGTGACATCACCAATACCAACGCGCAGTTTTTGGCGCAAGAATTGGCACATTTAGGCATTCCTCATTACTACCAGAGCGTTGTTGGCGACAATCCGCTACGCATTCAGCGCACTGTGGCGATCGCCTGTGATCGAGCGCGCTTGCTGATCTTCACTGGTGGCCTTGGCCCCACTCCTGACGACCTGACTCACGAAACCCTGGCTGATTTCTTTGACGCTCCCCTCAAAGAACGTCCTGCAGTCTGGGCCGATATTCAAGCCAAATATGCTCGCCGTGGCCGGGAAATTCCCCTTAGCAATCGCAAGCAGGCGCTGATTCCTCAAGGAGCTGAGGTGTTGCCCAACCCTGCGGGCAGCGCTCCCGGCATCATTTGGGAACCACGTCCGGGTTTAGTGCTGATGACTTTTCCCGGTGTGCCCAGAGAAATGCAGATCATGTGGCGCGAAACCGCCGTTCCCTATCTGCAAGATCAGGGTTGGGCGGCTGCCCCTATTTACAGTCATACCCTTAAGTTTTGGGGCATTGGGGAATCAAGCCTAGCGGAGAAAGTTAATTATTTGTTTGAGCGAGAAAATCCGACGGTGGCCCCTTATGCCAGCCAAGGGACCGTCAAGCTCAGAATTTCGGCACGGGCAGAGTCTGAAGCGGCGGCCAGGGCTCTGATCGATCCCATTGCTGAGGAAATTTTGGCGATCGCAGGCGAGCACCACTATGGAAACAATGACGACACCTTAGCGTCAGTAGTGGGTGAGCAGTTGCGACGGCGGGGACAAACGCTGGCCGTGGCCGAGTCCTGTACGGGAGGCGGTTTGGGCCAGATGATTACGGCGGCAGCGGGCAGCTCTGACTATTTTATGGGCGGCGTTATCTCTTACGATAATGCGGTCAAGGTGGGGCTACTTGACGTTTATCCCAGCAGTTTGGCCAGCGAGGGAGCCGTCAGCGATCCGGTGGCGTGCCAAATGGCCGCTGGAGTGCGATCGCGCCTCGCCACTGACTGGGGCGTCAGCATTACGGGGATTGCCGGCCCGGGCGGCGGCACTGCCGAAAAACCTGTGGGCCTGGTCTACATCGGCATTGCTGGCCCTGACCGCAGCGTCTTCAGCCAGGCTTTTCAGTTTGGCAATCTGCGGGGTCGCGACTGGATCCGACATTTGAGTTGTTGCTCAGCACTGGACCTCTTGCGGCGATCGCTGACCCGCAATTAACTTTTGCTTAAGGTTGATCATTTGGCAAGATTGGTTATCATCAATACAGGATGCTTTTCGTCCTGACCAACGGATCATTCTCGTTTTTGTAATCTGGTTAGCATAAAGCCAGATGTTGCAAGTGCATTAACATCGAGACGGAGAACGCTTTCATGGATATCGAAAAGGTTTTGGAAAAGCTAAAAGAGTGGTTAAACCGAATTGCAGATGCTCTTTTTGGCCCCCAAGCCCAGCCCGAGGCGGAGCCGATTCCAGTGCCTGTTGATGACCGTCATATTCGGTAGGCGTGAGCCGGCACTTAGTCAAAATTTTGGTGCTGCATGGCCCTAACCTCAATGTGTTAGGCAAGCGTGAGCCTGATATTTACGGCACTAAAGTATTGAAGGATATCAATGCTCTGCTGCAACACGAATCAGGCAGATTGAATGCTGAAGTTTGCATTGAGCAGTCTAATCATGAAGGTGTTCTGGTGGATTTGATCCAGAGCACCTTTGATGTTTTTGACGGTCTGCTGATCAATCCAGCGGCCTACACTCACACCAGCGTGGCTATTCGAGACGCGATCGCTGCTGTTGCCATTCCCACTGTGGAAGTCCACCTCAGTAATATCCATAAGCGCGAGGCGTTTCGCCATCATTCCTACATTGCTCCAGTCGCGATCGGGCAGATCTCTGGGTTTGGGGCTGAGAGCTATCGCTTGGGCTTACAGGCGCTAGTAAGTCATCTGAGATCGCTGCAGTGAGACGTTTTGTCAGTAATCAGCACGGCTAGAGAACCGCAAAGCGATCGCTGGCTTCAACGAGCGCATCTACAATTCTTGGTTCTGTCGCTGAATGTCCGGCATCAGGCACAACTACCAAGTCTGCTTCGGGCCAAGCTTGATGAAGTTCCCAAGCCGTTTTCATCGGACACACTACGTCGTAGCGTCCCTGTACAATCACCCCAGGAATCGATTTCAACTTACCGGCCTGAGCGATGATCTGGTTGGGCATTGTGAAAAATCCGTTGTTCACAAAATAGTGGCACTCAATGCGGGCAAAAGCGATCGCAAAAGAGGGCGCGCCAAACTTTTCCATTAAAGTCTTATCGGGAATGAGTTTGCTAGTGCTCGCTTCCCAGATCGACCACGCTCGGGCTGCTGCCAGTTGAATTTCCGGGTCAGCATGCGTCAATCGCCGATAATAGGCCGACAGCAAATCATTCTGCTCCTCCAGGGGGATCGGAGCCAGATACGTTTCCCAGGCGTCGGGAAACAAATAGCTGGCTCCCGATTGATAAAACCACCGAATTTCTTCAGGGCGCAAGGTGAAAATACCTCGCAGAATTAATCCATTGCAGCGTTCAGGATGCGTTTGCGCATAGGTCAGCGCTAGCGTGCTGCCCCAACTGCCTCCGAAGATGACCCAAGAGTCGATATCAAAGTGCTGACGAATCTTTTCGATATCGGCCACCAGCTCCCAAGTGGTGTTGTCTGTCAAATCGGCGTGAGGTTGGCTTTGCCCACACCCCCGCTGATCGAACAAAATAATGCGCCACTGGGCTGGATTAAAAAACTGCCGATATAGCGGCATCGTGCCGCCGCCAGGGCCGCCATGTAAAAAGACAATCGGTTTACCGTCGGGGTTGCCGGAGGCTTCTATGTAGAGAGTGTGGCGCTCAGACACCGATAAAGAACCAGTGTAATAAGGTTCAATCGGGGGATACAGTTCTCGCAGGGTAGACGAATTCACT
>JBCDFX010000480.1:0-3463 GCA_039177155.1 Cyanobacteria bacterium P01_H01_bin.119 | reverse complement strand
GGCGTTGTCAGGCTCCATGCCAATGGCTGACATATCCAGTACGTCTACGTCAGTGCGTTCGCGGGTTAATAACTGCAGGTGGCGCGTCGGGGAACCGTCACCCAGCAATAAAATTTGCCAAGCGGGCGAGAGTTGATCGTGGGGTAATCCTTGCTGAACCACAGTGCCATCGCCCTGCCAAAGAATATCGAGGGCAAACCAGGCGGTCGAGGGAGAAATTGCTTGGGGAGGTCTGACAACCGAAGTCAAAATGATTTACAAAAGTTAAGCTTCTGACTACATCATAGTATGTGCTTTTAGCTCTGCGCTGCTGATTAGGGGCGATCGCGGCTAGAGATTTCTGCCAAGAGTAAGCCCAATTAAAAAAATTGCTGTAGGCACCCGATTTCTCGTGGCATTGTTTAACTTGTCATGCTGATTTGGAAACCAGGTGCGCTTGGATAGGTGATGGCTTGAAGCTCGGTGAATAAGATGCGGTCTCTAGGAACTTTGGCCTCAGGACTGACCATAACGGCGACCGGCAGCGCTCGCTAGAGCTTCTAAGCTCATCAGGGATGACGTGAGTTGTTACCGTATTACTGATTTAGACAGAACTCAGTCTTGTTGAGGATTTCTGGATAGGCTGCAGCAAACCAGTTAGTGGCAACGGCATTTTCGCGATCGCTGGCCAAAAACTGATTAACCAAGGTGCGCCATTCGGGATCGTTTTCGGGCAGCACCAGACCGTAGTATTCGCAGGTCAGGGGGACTTCCGGCACCAGGGCAAAACGATCAGGAGACTGCCCGGCCAGCAAAAGTTCTGCGTAAGACAAAATCCCGTCGCCGACAAAGGCATCGATATCACCATTAGCCGCAGCAGCGATCGCTTCCTGGCGTCCTTCGACTCCCGAAAACGTCACAATTGCCGCCTCGGGATAGGTTTCCTCCACAAAAATTTGGGTCGTGGTGTTTTCCAACACGCCCAGGCGAGTCCCGGCCAGTGGCGTATTGGGGTTGACGCCCTCGGCTTGTCCCGCCGGCAGCAGAAACTGGGCGCTGGTGATGAAAAAGGGATTAGAAAAAAGCACGCTGTCTACATCATTGCGAATAGAGTTGGGGCCACACTCCAGATGCACGCTGCCGTCGCGCACTAAGTCATAGCGGTTGTCCAGCGTGGAGGTAAGTTCGGCCACCTGCACATCAACGGCACTGTTGAGTTCGGCGGCAATGTAATTGCTCAGGGCGATCGCCAAATCACCGCAGTAGCCGTCCCAGGCATCTCGCTGATTGATAAAGCCAAACGGGGCGGCATCTTTGCGGAAGGCGACTTGCAGCACGCCCGTTTGCGCAATCTCGGCCAATACGCTTTGGGGACGCGGGGCAACTGGCGTGGCGATCGGCTCCGGTACAATGGCCACTGGCGCCGGACCACCATAAACGGTTTCAATCAGGTCTGGGGTCAGGTCGGTGATGATATCTAGCGTCATGGGGTTTCCCTGACTGGCCTGTTTGGCATAGCGGGCGGTCAGATAGGGCAAATATTCCGCTTGGTCGCGCAGATAAGCATTCCAAAACGCAATGCTCAGGGACTTGTAGTAGGCTGTTCCCACCTCCCGATGTTGCCCGGCCAAGAGCCGAAAAATACCCGCCTCGTCGCGCCCTGGCTTAGACGAAAAGTGGGTGCCGACATCCAGCAGGGCTAAATATTTCTGCTCCGTTTGCAGCCAGATAAACGGATGAAACTGCTCGGTTACCCCAGGCGCGACGATATCTCTAGAGCCCGACACCATCATCAGTGGAATATCGATTTGGCCGAAGCCCTCAGGCCCATACAGCGCTCCTCCCAGCGGATGCCCGGCCACCACTGCTTTGATCCGCGGATCGGCTAGGTCATAATTTTGCGGCGGCAGATGCTGCGCCCGACATTCCAGATAAACGGCAAAGTTCAGCGAAATCTCAGCGGGGTCGCAAGCCTCAACTAGCCGCGCATGGTTAATCTCGGCCCCGGCTAACGCTAGCGCCGTGGTGCTGCCTAAGGAATCCCCCGCCACTCCAATGCGATCGAGGTCAAAAATAGCGGCCCACTCTGGCGATTCGGCCACCAGGATTTCTAGCTGGTCGATGAGGAAGGAGATTTCCTGAGGCCGATTGATAAACTCCATCGGGCTCAGCAGCGTATTCAAGCGACCCTGCAAATACTGCTGTCGATATTGCAGGTCGCTGCCCACATGGTCAGGCACGATCGCCACAAAT
Source organism: Cyanobacteria bacterium P01_H01_bin.119 (assembly GCA_039177155.1). Lineage (GTDB taxonomy): Bacteria > Cyanobacteriota > Cyanobacteriia > Phormidesmidales > Phormidesmidaceae > JBCBZT01. The sequence continues at coordinate 1,231 of JBCDFX010000480.1, read as the reverse complement.
CCATAGGACGCCAGATGCTCCGCCAGAAAGGTAAAGCTCTCTTTAACATCGCCAAAGCCGTGGGAAATGATCACGATGGGCGCGGGTTCTGTCAGGCTGCTAGGCAGGTAAACGTCGGCATCGAAATCGTAGTTGACGGAGAGCCCCTGCTGGGTCTGACGCAGGGCCGGATTTCTGACAGTGATGGTTTCTCTAACCGAGCGGAACGGCCCTGGCTGGCTGAGATCGGCGAGTCCCGTGGTGTCCACGTCAGCTTGGGCAGCTTCAGCTCCCGCTTGGGTTTTGATGGCCCCGACCACGGCCTGGCTGTAGCCAAAATAGAGCGCCAGTTCTTGGCGTAGAGCCTGCAGGTCTTGCAGCTCAATTTCCAGAGTCGAAGTCGGAAATTCTTCTAACACATCGATGATAGTCCAGCCGTCTTTATCGGCTTTGGCTGCAGCTCCAATCAGTGCGGCTCTCAGGGCTTTTTGTCCATTGACGCCGCGATAAACCTGGAGAATTTTTCCCAGATTAAACAGGATGTCTTGGCCCAGAGGGGAGTATGCCAGGTGATCGGTCGCCACTACGCCGAGGGGAATCTTGCGGTTGAGAGTTTGGCGGATCAACTGCAGCGTCCGGTCATCGATAAACTGAGCCACCAGTTGAAGGTCTCCAGTGACTTCTCCCGTCTCGGCAAAGGTCGCCAAGGACTCTGTAGAGATGTCAAACAGCAGTGGCCCACCTACCAAAATCCGGATATCTTCTGCACTGTGGACTGGCTGCGGGGCGATCGCGTCAGCTACAGCACCGGCAGCGACCAGCGCCACTGCTGAAAGGCTAGTTTGTAAAAATCGACGTAAAAATTTCATTCTGCTGTGGTCGAATCTGGAATATTAGGACAAAAATATTTTGCCAAGATTTTGAACCGGTTACTATCTGGCTGTCCCGAACTGATATGTCTGCCGTTATATCGTTAGCAAAGTATTGACAGTAGCAGCATTCTGCAGCATTTTCTTGCTGGATGAGCTACGGCTTAATCCTTTGAGGATTAAAACAAGTGCATGCCATTAATTTGGAGTGACGTTGAACATGTTAAACGTGGCCGTGCGGTTGGTTCGCAGCTTTTTCGTGTCGCCTTCCGTCGCGCTCGTCGGGATGGTGCTGTTGGCGTTGCTGGCGATTGCTGCTTTTGCCCTAGTCTATGGTCGGCGCAGCGGCTTCCTTAGGCTGCGCTTTAAAGTTGCTCAGCCGG
>JBCDFX010000479.1:0-3467 GCA_039177155.1 Cyanobacteria bacterium P01_H01_bin.119 | reverse complement strand
TGGGAGAGCAGGTTATTGTGGGTGAGCATCACGCCTTTGGGGTTGCCGGAGGTGCCGGAGGTATACATCAACGTGGCAACGCCGCTGCGATCGCGCTCTACAGGCTTTAGCTCAGCCGCTGCCCCCAGCGCCATCACGTCGGTAAATTTCAGCAGCTTGCAGGGCAGTTCAGCGGTTGGCGTTTCATCGGAGAGCAAGATAATAAATCGTAGCGCTTTGTCTCCCAGCTCGTCAGCTAGCTTGGCCAGCGTAGCCTGATCCTGCACGATTAGCGCAACGCTGTCACTGTGGGTCAGAATATAGAGCAGCTCCTTGCGCTCCGCCTGGGAACCGCGCACCGCATCAATGGCCCCGGCGGTCATAAGGCCCTGGTCGGCCACCAGCCAGCGGGGTTGATTATCAGCAAACAGCGCAATGCAATCGCCCGCCTGAATCCCCAGAGACTGTAGCCCGGCGGCAAACTGCTGAATCTGCTGGTGGAGTTGGGCAAAGGTGAGGGTCACCTGGGGGTCGCTGTGAGGGTCGTGGAGGGCCATAGTATGGCCAAAGCGCTGAGCCGCGATCGCCCAAATATCTGACACCGACTGGGCCGAACCGTAATCTACAGCAGATTGCAAATTCGCCTGTTCTTGCACTGTCAGTGGGGAAATACCAGGGAGTGCCATGGGTGTTGCTCCACAAAAATAAGAGTAATCTGCGCCCTGCGGACATCCTACCGCAGGTGACTGTGCCCACAGTGATCAATCCACAGGGAAATTCACAGGATTTGTAGGCTGAGTAGCGGTTTAATTCCAAGTTATAGACAGGGTTTTGCTGGCAGATGCCATTGAGGACACAATCTAAATTGGTCGCGGTTTTTCGGTGCAAACGCTTTACACTGGGACACAGTTTGGCAGCTTAGTATTTGGCCGTCTAATTGATAAACCCCATCCGATTTAAAGCCCGTAGTTTTAGGGCGTGCCGAAGAAAAAACTATGGATCTGGATGTGGACACGATTTAAAGAGCAGGAGCATTGGAATCTATGGCAAAAGCGATTTGGAACGGCGTTGTTGTTGCAGAAAGCGATCGCTGCGAAGTAGTAGAGGGCAACCAGTATTTTCCCCCAGACGCGATTAAGTCTGAATATTTCAAACCCAGTAATACCCATACTCACTGTCCGTGGAAGGGCGATGCTAGCTACTACACCTTAGAGGTAAACGGGCAGACCAATCCCGATGCGGCCTGGTACTATCCCACTCCTAAAGCAGCAGCAGCCAATATCAAAGACCACGTGGCATTTTGGCGCGGCGTCGCCGTAGAGATTTAAAGCCAGCCGGAGACGCTATGCAAAGCCGCTTATCAGGATTTCAGCTTTCGGGCCGGGCTTATTTGCTTATTGCGATTGTTATTTTTGGCGCGGCCAATGCTGTAACCCGTAAGCTGACTGAAATCGGCGCGGCCAATTTAATTGATGGACGCAACCCAATTTCTTTTTGCAATGTGCTGTTTGTGGGCAATCTGTGCGCCCTGATATTGCTCTCTATTCTCTATTGGCGGCAGTGGCGATGGTCTGTGCTGCGGCAAATTGATCTTAAGCAGTGGCTGATTATGGGGGTGGTCGCAGCTCTGGGAGCAGCAGTGGTGCCCACGCTGATTTTTACAGCCCTGTCGATTACTGCGGTTAATAATGTTATTTTGATCGGCCAAATTGACACGCCGATTGTGCTGGCTCTATCTGTGCTGCTGCTGGGCGATCGCGTCAATAGCTGGGTGATTGCTGGAGCTGTTTTATCCCTAGTTGGCGTTTCCTTAACCGTGCTGCTGCAGCCGCCTAGCCCCGATGCAGTGTCGATGGGTATGGGGCTGATGATTGGCCGTGGTGAACTGTTGACGCTGATTGCAGCAGTCGGCAAAGCCGTGGCCAACCTGATTAGCAAGGTGAGCCTTAAGCAGATTCCCCTGGGAATTTTTAGCGTCTTTCGCATGGCGGTTGGCACGGTGGTGTTCTTCGTGGCGGCGCTGGTGCTCTATGGGCCGGAGCATTTTGGGGATGTGGCTTCGCCGTTTTTATGGCAGTGGATGCTGTTTTACAGCGCTGTGATTGTGGTGGGGGGACAGCTCTTTTGGTTTAGCGGCCTCAAGCGCAGCAGCGCCAGTGAGGTGTCTCTGGCGACGGCCTTTAATCCGATTGCCGGCGTCCTGGCGGCATTTTTACTGCTGGGAGAAGCGCCGACGGTGGCCCAATATATGGGCGGCGTGGTGATTTTGGTTGGTATTGGTCTCAATCAAGTGGGGCTACAGCGATTGAATCAGACTAATGGCCGTGCCAAACCTGAAGCGACAGCCCCCGTCGAAGCCACTCCGCAGATGCCAGAGCCCCCCCAGTCCTCTGCTGCAGTGATGGAAGAAGCGATCGCATATAAAGGCGTCTAACCACCAGGACTTCTCGCTCTCTGGCGATACCGAGTGCAGTGAGAGTCTGACCCAGGCAGCGACTATCGCTGGGACAGGGCATAGTAAGTCGGCGCGCAGCCCTGCTCTAACCAGGTCAGCGACTGCTACAAAGCCACGCGTGATCTTTATCACAAAAAAAAGCCGTCATGATCACAAAGAGATCGGAGAGCTATCACCGTGCGATCGCGGCAGTCATCAAATAATAAAGATGTCGCAACTGAATATTGAGCCATGTTTCTGCCCCCAGCCTCTACCCTCCAGTCCTGCCGCCGTTTTTTAAGCCGGCTTAAGCGACCCGTCTTAAGTCTAACGTTGAGTTTGGGACTTGTAGGAGCTGGTCTTTTAGCTGGGCCTGTAGAGCAGGCGTTGGCAGATACTGAGGTTGTGTTACCGGCTCAAGCTGAAGTTATCGAAACCCCATCTAGATCATTGGCTTATCTTTCCGATGGTGTTTACTTCTACGGGCAAGTCCCTCAGCCCGGACAGTTGGGCGCTGAGTATCTGGTTTTTCAGATCACCAATCGGCAGGCAATTGGCGCATTCTTTTCCCCATCGTCGTCCTATGACTGTTTCCACGGGGCGATCGCGGCAGACCAGATGAACCTCACCATCATTGGCAGCTACGACCAGACGCCTTCTCAGTACGCGATCGCCCTGACTCCGCCTGCAACGTTGACTGCTGCGGGGGGTAACGGAATTGTACCCACGGGTTTAGAGGGCTTTTACGCCATTGATACGGTAACCGCAGCCGAGCGCGAGATGTTGGCCACCTGCATCACTGACCTTCAGCCTGAGCTAGAAATTTAGGCTTTTCTCCGAGCTTTTTCCAAATTTTTCAAGGCCCCACGAACCTCAACACACTTCCTATTCCAGCGTCTGTTTAACCGCAGCGCTGGATTTTTGTAGTGGGGCAATTTTGAGGGTTGAATCTGATTGAATGTAAGCGTCCCCTGAGGGAAGTCGTTGGCGAAGCCTTCCCGGAGGGAATAGGGACGCTTTGGCTGGGTTATAGCTTCGACTCCGCTCAGCTAGC
>JBCDFX010000478.1:0-3476 GCA_039177155.1 Cyanobacteria bacterium P01_H01_bin.119 | reverse complement strand
GCCAGCGATCGCTGATAGAGGGGTTCAGCTTCGCCGTAGCGCCCTTGGGCCTTGTACAGCCCTGCCAGATTATTCAGGCTGGTGGCCACATCGCGATGGTCGGTGCCCAACTGCTGTTCACGGATTTTGAGGGCTTTACGATACAGCGGCAACGCTTCGCGATAGCGTCCCTGTTTTTCATAAATGCGCGCCAAGCAATCCAGGCTTTGGGCCAAATCGGGGGAGTCTTTCAGCTTCAGACTGCTCAGCCAGCCTTCAAATTCCCCGGCTAGTTCCCGCAGGTCCCGCTGGGCACTCGCCTCGGCCAGTGCCTCTAACGCGGGGAGCAGATAGGTTTTCAGCAACTCCGCATCCGGTGCCCCAGCTTGCTGCGCCTGATGAAACTGCGCTACTAGGGTTTGCGATCGCTGCCGGGCATCGTCAATATTCGCGGCGGGGGTGTCGGTGGCGAGGCTCATTGCCGGGATATCGGCGGGCGCGACGGACTCGGTCAACTGCAAGCGCTGGCTAAACCAACTGTTGAGGTCGGGCATCGCGTGAATCGCCGTTTGCATAATGGCGGGGGTAAACCACCAAAGTTGCCGCAGGGGCAGGGCGGCAAAGCGTTCTCGATTAAAGTTCACCACCCGCAGGGCGTCGGGCCAGGCAGCCTGATGATGAAAGGCGGTCGCAAACCCGGTAATGGACACGACGCTGTGGGGCGCTTTAGTCGCCACCTGTTCCAACTGTTGCAGCAAGTCTGCCACCACCGCATCGGCGACCTGGTTTGACAGCAGCGCCACTTCCGTGATGGGTATGGCCTCGCCAGACAGTTGCGCCTGCACCCGCTGCAAAACGTCCTGGCGGGCAAATTCGGAACTGTATTCCACTCGCACTAGGCCCTGGGGATTGCGCCGCGCCCACAGGAGCAGACGTCCGGCAATATCGGCCATGCTACCCGGTTGCAGAGACGGCTCAGAGCGTACCACCGGGCACCTCCCCCGAGGGCAAGCATTCTATCCGCCCCTGACCGGCCAACACTTCTACGACTAGGGGATGCACCCCAAACCAGCGCTGCCCATTGAACTCTTGTACCGCGCGGGCATTCAGCAATGAATACAGCACCGGGTCGGGCACCTGCGCCCCCTTATCACCGCTGTAAACCGCCTGCAAGCGCTCCGCTTTCTGTTCGTAGGTGATGTCTTCCTGGTCAAAGGGGCTTTGGCCCAGCCGCCGTTCATAGTCACTGCGCAAATTAACGATCGCCCCGGTGATGTCAGCCGCGTCAATTTGGGGTTCTGGGTCGTCCCGTAGCAGGGCACTATCTGCCGCGTAGTTCACCAGGGCAAACAAATCCCGCAGGTTGCCCCCCGACGCCACGATCGCCCGCATCATCTGCTCCGGCGCAAATAGGTCAATGTCCATCCGCGCCGTCAATACCTCCACCAGGGCTTGGCGCCCCACTTTGTTGGGCTGATGATCGAGGGTGTAAACCGGGGTGTCGGGCAGCACAAAGCTGCAATCGCCCGCAAAGGGCAGTCGCGGCGCATCGGTGGAGTAATACAGCCCAATCGGCAGGTTGAAGATCAAGTGCGCCCGCAGGTCTTGAAAAATATTGGCGTAGGTAATGAACAGCTCCTCAATGCGGGCACTGGGAATGCCAGCGCGATCAAAATCTTCGCCAATGAGCAACCACTGTTTGCCCGTCGCCGCCCGCAGCAACTGATTGCACTCGTCGAGTAACTTATTCGCCACCGCAATCAAAGAAGACAGTCGACTCACCCGATATTCGACCACGGTGTGCTCGCGGGTAGAGGCATACTTAATTTCCCCTTTTAAGGCGGCAAATAAGCCCAAAATCTGACCCCACAGAGAGTCTGCCTGAGCGCCTGCCCCCGCTTCCACACTGGCCGCCATGGCCTGCGCTTCCGTGTGCACCCGTTTCTCGGAGGCAAACCAATTCCAGATTTCCTTTAACCGATAGTCTGACGGGGGCTGTCCCGCGCCGCCCTCGGCCACGGGCTTGGCGGTGTGCTCCGCGACTTCGGCCATCAACAGCAAAATCACATCCAACGGGCGAAAGTTGCCGGGGTCGAGGGCCGTCACCGCACTAAACCGCACCGCCTGAAACTCTCCCTTGACCTGCTCAATAAGCCGCGACAGCTCTGTCGATTTGCCGACGCCCCGGTGCCCCATGATGCAAGCTTTGAAAGGAATGCCGTCCTGGGCGGCACGATTTAAGCGCAGGCGAATCCGTCGCATTTTGTCGCCACCGCGAGTTTGGTTGATGGCCTCTTGGTAAAACGCCTGGAGGGTTTCTGAGGTATCCAGCGGTTCCGGCCTTAAGGTTTTATAGATCTCATCTAAAGACTGGGCTGGTGTGGTTTGCAACATGGGCGATCGCAGATTTGCAGCATGCCATCAATCGTATTCGATTCTACGATTTCAGTTCTCGCAGCAGGCAAGGTTTTCTCCTTAAATGATTCTCGACAGTACTCACCCGCCCCGCCGAGACTCGTCGGGCAGGCTCAAATAATACGTCACTAAAGCGATCGGTATCATCCTTGTCCGGCAGATATTTGCCGCTTTCTACACACCCTCATCAGCGTGAAAGCTATCGTCGGCGATGCTGCGAAAGCCAAAGCGTTTTCGACAAACTCCGCCAGGGAGCTTAATCGCGGGTTTTAGACGCCGAGAAATGACCGCGACAATTAGTCCTTATCACTGCGCCACTTTTATTACCAGGTTCTCTATGAATTTGATGAATTCATAATCATTGATTACCATATATGCTGGCCTTTAAAGCAGCAGGCCCGAACAAGTAATGGATCAGCTTAAATTCACCCTAGGCCCTTATGAATTCTTTGCCTCGATTATTGGTGGCTCTCCGCTTTTTGTTACGTTACTCTTGCTGTTTAATCCGGTCGCTAGCCCACAAGACTTATTTCTAATATTTAGAGATAATCTATCACTCTATACGGCATTGATGGCTGCTTTTATTAGCTATATCTTGGGCGGTAGTATTCAAGGAATTTCGTGGCGATATTTCCTGGCTCTCTGTCAATTTTTCAAAAGAGATTATGGTTATTTTGGCGATATGATTCCTCAAAAACATGGGCAGTTACCGCATGACACAACTGCGATCGCTGAGCTTGATTTGGAATTTGAAGACCGCTTGGTTCTATTGCTGCGAGAGAAAACCGGTATTCCTAAGAAACTACATTGGCTCGATGCTCGGTTGACTTCATACCTCAAAGAAAATGGCAGTCAGGCTCCCATCACTGCTGAGCTGCATCTAGTCAACCATATTATGTATCGCAATTTGTCTTTAGGTTTTCTAATCCTTGGCTTCACCTTTATATTCAACATTCTGAGAGTTCAGTCATTTGTTTTAGAACAAAGTATTTTGACCTTACTCTTATTAGGTCTTTCCTACACAATGTTTTTTCGATCGCTCTCCTTTAAAAAATGGCATAACCGAGAGTTACTCCTGGGAT
>JBCDFX010000477.1:0-3477 GCA_039177155.1 Cyanobacteria bacterium P01_H01_bin.119 | reverse complement strand
TAACGCTGCCTGATAGCGCCTGGCAAATCTGGATTACAGATACCCCTGGCCTATTGGAGGCAAACGATCGAGATAATCAGGCCGCGATCGCCCGTCGCATCGCCGCTAGCGCCGATTTACTGCTGTTTGTAATCGACAATGACTTGACCCAGGCTGAGTTTCAAGTTCTTCAAACCCTAACTGCCCTGGGAAAGCGCGCCATAGTTGTGCTCAATAAACGCGACCTTTATCTGGAGTCAGACTTGAGCCAACTGATGGCGCGGCTGCGATCACGCCTGGCAGATTTAGTTGATCCGGCAGATCTCGTGGCGATCGCAGCCGCGCCGCGTCCTGCCCAGCTCGAAAGCGGGGACTGGATTGCTAGCACTCCAGAGCTGTGGCCGCTGGTAAGTCGCCTGAGCGAGCTGTTGCGCCAGGATGGTGCCGATTTGGTCGCCGACAATCTGCTGCTCCAGTCCCAACGGCTAACGGCCGAGGCCCGTCGATTAATCGATCGACAGCGTCAGGCCGAGGCCGACAAAATTATTAATCGCTATCAGTGGGTCGGCGGCGGCGTTATTGCAGCCACTCCCCTACCCGGTGTTGACCTGCTGGCGACCGCTGCCGTCAATGCTCAAATGGTAGTTGAGCTGGGTCGTGTATACGGCTGTTCTGTCTCCATTGAAGAAGGCAAAGCCCTGGCCCTATCCCTGGCTAAAACGCTAACCGGTTTGGGAATCGTCAAAGGCGCTGTGCAGCTTCTGACCCTCGGCCTACAAACCAACCCGGCCACGCTCCTGGGGGGGCGAGCAATCCAGGGCGTCAGCGGAGCCTATCTAACCCGAATTGCCGGCAAAAGCTTTGTAGAATATTTTCGCCGCAGCCAGGACTGGGGGGACGGCGGTATCAGCGAGGTGGTGCAGCAGCAGTTTCAGCTCAACCGTCGCGATGAATTTGTACAGGCATTTGTGCAGAGCGCCGTTGAACAGGTGGTGGTTCCCCTGCGGCAGCATCTGGCGGCAGATTAACGCTAGGAACGCTCATCAACTAGCCGTGGCTGCTGACAACGTAAAGATTTCACCCAGCCAATGGGTTGGAGCCCTCCTTCGGTTTTGCTCTTAACTGATGACATGCCCTAAGCCCGAGCCAAAAATTCAAGATAGCTCTTGCTGAGATCTTTTACCGCATCGTCGTAGAGCTGCTGCCCGTGTTCTGGGGTGGCTAAACCTGGATTAGAGCCCATACGGCCATCTGGATAATGGTGCCGGAAATCCCCTGCGCCATAGATGGGATAGCCTGACGGGGCAACTGCCGGTGTCAGCTCGGCCTGCTTAATGCTGTCGGGATAGACATACTGGGTTACGGCCACCTCGCTGGGGGTAGCGTGGGAGCCCTCCTGTTTGCCATAGAGAGATTTGGCTCGCTGATACACCGACGGACACATAAACCAGCTGGCAATCTGACAGCGCACTTGATCAGCCTTGGGCAGGTGCGCCGCCGCTAGCGCCCCATAGGTTTCGGAAAAGGCCGCTTTAACGGTGTGGATATTGCCGCCGTGACCGTTAATAAAGAAAAAGCGAGTAAAGCCATAGCCCACCAGCGGCTTTAAATAGTCCTGGATCAGCGCAATCAGCGTGCTGGGGCGCAGACTCATACTGCCCGGAAAAGCCAGATGGTGCAGGGCCATGCCGACGCTAATTGTTGGGCCAACCAGCGCCCCAGTCGCCTCGCCGACGCCTTTGGCGATCGCTTCGGCGCAAATGGCATCGGTGCCAATCAACCCGGTGGGGCCATGCTGTTCGGTAGAGCCAATGGGCAAAATCAGCCCGGTGGAGCGAGTCAGATAGGTTTCAACTTCGGGCCAGGTGCTGAGGTGTAAAAGCATAGAGAACTTCAAGGTTGGGGGTTGGGGTGCAGTACTGTTATTTTGAACCGATATTTTGAACTGAGTTTAGAGAACCGGGGGGCGATCGCGCCTCGTCCGTCTGATCCGTCCGTTCTGGGCCGCGTCTTTGTTTTTGTTGCAATTCTTAAGGTAGAAGACGAGATTTTAGAGGTTTGAGGTTGATAGACTAAATCTCATAGTTTCAGTGTCGGCTCACTCTTTTGAGCTACTAGCTTCACAGGCACACCTTTATAAAACAGTAAGACAGCTTCCCATGGTAGATTCCCTCAAAAAACCTGCTAGCTTTGACGAACTCCGGCCTGGAGTCAAAGCGCCAGCCAAAGACACCATTCTCACCCCTCGTTTTTACACCACCGACTTCGACGAGATGGAGAAAATGGATATCTCCGCCAACGAAGAAGAGCTGCTGGCAATCCTGGAAGAATTTCGGGCTGACTATAACCGCCATCATTTTGTGCGCGATGCGGAATTCAAACAGTCCTGGGATCATATTGAAGGTGAAACGCGCCAGGTTTTTATTGAATTCTTGGAGCGCTCCTGCACCGCTGAGTTTTCTGGCTTTCTGCTGTACAAGGAGCTAGGGCGTCGGCTTAAGCGTAAGAGCCCGGTGCTGGCTGAGTGCTTTACGCTGATGTCAAGAGATGAGGCCCGCCACGCTGGCTTTTTGAATAAGGCCATGGCCGACTTTAATCTCCAGCTTGATCTCAGCTTTTTGACCAAGAACAAAGACTACACCTTTTTCAAGCCTAAGTTTATTTTCTACGCCACCTATCTCTCTGAGAAAATTGGCTATTGGCGCTACATCACCATTTATCGCCATTTGGAGTCCCATCCTGAAAATCGCATCTACCCGATCTTCCGGTTCTTTGAAAACTGGTGCCAGGACGAAAACCGCCACGGTGACTTTTTCGATGCCATTATGAAGTCCCAGCCCCAGTTCTTAAACGACTGGAGGGCTAAGCTGTGGTGCCGCTTCTTCCTGCTGTCGGTGTTTGCCACCATGTTTTTAAACGACATTCAGCGGAAAGACTTTTACACGGCCCTAGGGCTCGATGCCCGTGAGTACGATGTCCATGTGATTCGCAAAACCAATGAAACGGCGGGCCGCGTCTTCCCCGTGATACTGAATGTGGATCACCCTGAGTTCTTTGGCAAGCTGGACAAGTGCACCCGCAATAACGAAAAGCTGGGCGCGATCGCAGCTTCTAGCCAGCCTGCTCCGGTGAAGCTCCTGCGTAAGCTGCCGCTGTATGCCTCTAGCGCGCTGGAGCTGGTAAAACTCTACTTTATGAAGCCGATTGATGCGGCAACAGTTAACCCCGCTATTCGTTAATCAGCCCGCCATTTTTCCACCCCCTCGGCGACTCTGGATTCCAGAGTCGCTTTTCTTTTTGGCGTTCTGGTTTCCACAGGGCGACCAAAAAGTTAGTTGAGCCTGTCCCGGCATAGCAGCCGAAGGGACAATTAGGACAAGGCTGCGAGCAGATTGCTCTGCGCCAGCGACGCCAGCGATACCAGGTGGAGCACGCCATCTAACCAAAGTTACATCAAGACGGAGAAAATCTCAGAGAGCTTCGTCTAGAGGGAACTAG
>JBCDFX010000476.1:0-3499 GCA_039177155.1 Cyanobacteria bacterium P01_H01_bin.119 | reverse complement strand
GGGCAGCACCAAATCGCGGGTTGTGGCACCAAATCGCTCCGATATTTTAGCCTCCTGCGCGCTGGTAAAGTGCAGAGCCGCCGCTCCGGCGATATTTGGCCCCTCTAGCACGGCAGCATAGATCTGTTTAAGCTGCCGCTTTTTTTGAAGATCTGCCGGATCAAGGGTTCCCAAAGGACGCAAAATATAGGGCAACTGCCGCCGCCGCGCGATCGCCGCCGCTAGGGAGCTAACCGGGGAAAACAGGGCATGAATATGGGCAATATCGTAATCCGCGCCGTGGGCCCAAAGCCAGTTCAGCAAGCCTGCCGAAAATTTATAGCGCCGAAAGGGCGCACAGCGAAAATAGCGAATTTGATAGCCGTCGGTCGGCACAGGCTGATTTAGAGGAACCTGCAGCGGCGGCTGATCGATATCGCCGTTAGAGTCTGTGGTCAGCACCGTCACCGCAGCTCCGGCGTTGGCCAAGCCTGCCGACAGCCCCCGCACCATTTGGCTGGGGCCACCATAGACCAGAGCGATGGACGGCACAATCTGGAGCACATTAAGAGGTGGGGCCATAGGCGTGGTTGACGTAAAAGCAATCTGCCTGACAATCCGTCCGAACCTGTCGGCAGATTGCAGGTAGCAAGCGGGCTAAAGCGATATGCCTTAGCCTAGCCGATAGCAGCCGATGGGTCACGGTTTGCCCGGTGACAATCGCGAAGCTTCCCTCAGGGCAGGTCATCAGCTGAGAGCGAAACTGAAAGATAAGCCTTGCCACATCCGCTCCAACAGCCCCTAGCCTTAATTGAAACTGCATCCAATTTGAAAGCTGGCATTTTCCCTCGGCAAAAGCCAGAGATCTAAAAGGAGTCAAGGTATAAACTACAAAAGTCAGTGAGCTAACAAAAGCTTTTACGCATCAGCAGCCTTTACATCACACGTCATTTGAGCACGCTATGGGAACGCGAACGGGCATTGGAATTCGGACAGCGCAGCACAATAATGAGCGATTAACGGGACAAATTCACGTGTATGACGGCGAAGGCAAGGGCAAGTCTCAGGTGGCCCTAGGCGTCGTGCTGCGCTCAATTGGCCTGGGGATTCAAAACTTTATGGAGAGCAGAGTGCTGCTGCTGCGGTTTCTGAAAGGGCCAGGGCGTACCTATGATGAAGACGCGGCAATTGAGGCGCTGCAGCGAGGCTTTCCCCATTTAATCGATCAGGTGCGCACGGGACGAGCGGAGTTTTTTGGCCCGCAGGAGATTACTCGCTTTGATAAGCAAGAAGCCCAGCGGGGATGGGATGTAGCAAAAGGCGCGATCGCCTCTGGACTGTACTCGGTGGTGGTGCTGGACGAACTCAACCCCGTCTTAGATTTGGGATTATTGCCCATTGATGACGTGGTGCGCACGCTGAAAAAAAAGCCCGACCAGTTAGAAGTTATTGCCACAGGCCGCAGTGCCCCCCAGCCTCTATTAGATATTGCCAATCTGCACTCTGAAATGAAGCCTCAGACCCGCCCAAACAGCGAGTTTCCCGGCATTGAGGGGGTAGAAATTTACACCGGCAGCGGTAAAGGCAAGTCTACCAGCGCCCTGGGCAAAGCGCTTCAGGCGATCGGGCGGGGTATTAGCCAAGATAAATCTCACCGAGTTTTGATTATGCAGTGGCTCAAGGGCGGGCAGGGGTACACCGAGGACGCCGCGATCGCGGCCCTGCGCCAGAGCTATCCGGACCTGGTGGATCATCAACGCTGTGGCCGAGATGCCATTGTGTGGCGAGGACAGCAGCAAGAAATTGACTATGTTGAAGCCGAGCGGGGCTGGGAAATTGCCAGTGCGGCGATCGCCTCTGGCCTCTACAAAACCATTATTCTCGATGAACTCAATCCAACGGTGGATTTGGAGCTGCTGCCGGAGGAGCTGATTGTGCAGGCTCTGCTGCGCAAACCCCGCGATACAGAAGTGATTATGACCGGGCGCTGCAAAAATCCCCCTGCCTATTTTGAGCTGGCCAGCGTCCATTCAGAGGTGTTTAACCATAAGCACTATGCCGAGAAAGGGGTGGATCTAAAGCGTGGTGTGGATTTTTAGGGGCGTGGGTGATGGGGAGTAGGGCTTTGATCTCTAGTGGTGGCGTCTTAAGGAATAACGTACTATATGTAGACGATCGGTCCCCTCCCCACTGCCGCCGTTATGAATACGCCCCGCCTCCACCCAGAAACCATTGATACCGTGCGCGATCGCGTTGATATTGTCGATCTGGTCTCTGAGCAGGTGGTGCTAAAAAAGCAGGGCAAAGATTTTGTTGGGCTATGTCCCTTCCACGACGATAAGTCTCCCAGCTTTAGCGTGAGCCCAACCAAGCAGTTTTACTACTGCTTTAGCTGCGGGGCGGGGGGCAACGCCTTTAAGTTTTTGATGGAGCTAAATAAGCGCTCCTTTGCCGATGTGGTGCTGGATTTGGCTCGCCGCTACCAGGTGCCCGTCAAAACCCTAGAGCCCGAAAAGCGACAGGCGCTGCAGCAAAGTTTATCTCTGCGAGAGCAGCTATTTGAAATTGTGGCCGTGGCGGCCAAATTTTTTGAGCATGCCCTGCGGCAGCCCGACGGTCAGCAGGCGCTAGCCTATCTACTTGAGCAGCGACGACTCTCGGAGGAGACGATTCAGCAGTTTCAGCTCGGCTATGCCCCCGGCGGCTGGCAAACGCTGTATGGCTACCTGATAGAGCACAAGCGCTACCCCGTCGAGCTGGTGGAAAAAGCAGGGCTGATTGTGCCCCGGCAAAAGGGCAGCGGCTACTATGACCGCTTTCGCGATCGCCTGATGATTCCGATTTATGACGCCCAGAGCCGGCTGATTGGCTTTGGCGGGCGGGCACTGGGAGAGGCCCAGCCCAAGTATCTCAACTCCCCCGATACAGACCTGTTTGACAAGGGCAAGACCCTATTTGCCTTAGATAAAGCCAGGGCGGCGATCGCCAAACAGGACCAGGCCATCGTGGTGGAAGGCTACTTTGACGTGATTGCCCTGCACGCGGCGGGCATTACCAACGTGGTGGCATCCTTGGGCACCGCGCTCAATGCCGCCCAGGTGCGCCAACTGCTGCGCTACACCGAGTCCAAACAGGTGGTGCTAAACTTTGACGCCGACGCGGCGGGAATTAAGGCGGCGGAGCGGGCCATTGGCGAGGCGGCAGAAATGGCCCATCAGGGCAATGTGCAGCTGCGGGTGCTGACCATTCCCGACGGTAAAGACCCTGACGACTACCTGGCCCACCACGCCGCCGAGGAATATACCGCCCTGGCTGACGCTGCTCCCCTGTGGATTGACTGGCAGCTTCAGCAGTTGCTGAAAGACCGCGACCTAAAGCAGTCCGATCAGTTTCAGCAGGCCACTCAGACGGTGGTAGAACTGCTGAGCAATATCGCCAACGCCAATACCCGCACCCACTATATCCGTCACTGCGCCGAACTCTTTAGTCAGGGTGACGCTCGGCTGATGCCCATGATGGC
>JBCDFX010000475.1:0-3500 GCA_039177155.1 Cyanobacteria bacterium P01_H01_bin.119 | reverse complement strand
GCTAAGGCAAGCCATAGTTTGAACCCCAATCACGTTTCAGAGGCGAAGTGCAGCACTGCACTTCGCCTTTTTGTTTGGCTAGTACCGCTATACGGAATTCAAAATGCGAAATTGAGAATTCAAAACTAATACCAAATCCTGTTGGGATACCCCCGTTTCTGGAGGGCGCATGGCCATGCGCCCTTACAGATTTCTTAAATTGATTCGGGGAAACCGAGTTCGGATTCAGTATTAATTGATAACACGCCCTAGGCGATCGCGTTATTGTTTAGAGTCTTTGCGGCCTGCTATTTTGACTTTGAGCGCGTT
Organism: Cyanobacteria bacterium P01_H01_bin.119; assembly: GCA_039177155.1. GTDB lineage: Bacteria > Cyanobacteriota > Cyanobacteriia > Phormidesmidales > Phormidesmidaceae > JBCBZT01. The sequence goes on along the minus strand of JBCDFX010000475.1, from coordinate 3,191 downwards.
GCTTTTTCGCAGCGGCCATAGTTTTGACCTGCTTTGCCATGCCTAGCTTTTCCATCGCGCGGATGGTCAGCCAAGTCACGTCGATTTCCCACCAGCGCCAGCCGGTCTGAGCCGAGTAGGGATAGGCGTGATGATTGTTGTGCCAGCCTTCGCCGTAGGTCAGCAGCGCAACCCACCAGAGATTACGAGAGTCGTCTTTGGCGGCAAAGCTGCGGTATCCCCATTTATGGGTGGCAGAATTAACAAACCAGGTGGCATGCCAGAGAAAAACAGAGCGCACAAAAATACCGTAAATAACAAACGACCAGCCGCCTAAGGCATATAGCAAGACAGCCAGTGGCACTTGCAGCGACAAAAAGTTACGATCAAGCCAGCAGTAAAAGGGCTGGCGCATCAAGTCCCGCGCATAGCTACCGTAGTGCTCGGGATCAAACGCGCTGGCGTTAGGGCGCAAAATCCATAGGATGTGGCTCCACCAAAATCCCCGTTCTGCAGAGTAAGGATCTTTGTCGTAGTCTTCGGTGTACGTGTGATGCTGACGATGGCCACTAACCCAAAAAATCGGTCCCCCTTCAATGGCAAGGGCACCCAAAACGGCAATGGGATACTCTACCCAACGAGGAGCGCGAAAACTTCGGTGGCTCAGCATTCGGTGGTATCCCAAACAAATACCAATACCGCCAAACAGCCAGTGCAGCACAACGGCTACTGCTATGGCTGACCAGGAAAAGAAAAATGGGGCAGCAATTAATGCAATTAGATGAAATGACCCAAAGAAAGCAACATTAACCCAATTGATCGCTGGCCAAGCGGCTGAAGAACGATCGCGCTGGACGGCAGAAGGTGTCATATGACGGTGTTTCCTGTGATGAACTGTTACAGTATGAATGCAAGTGACGCTTTCATCGTCAATCCTAAACAGATATTTAACTTTATTTTTTGACTTTATGCAAGTTTCACTTGCATCCCACTATGCCTGCTGCTGCTCTAACTCGCCAAAAACTGATTCAATCCGCGCTAAAGCTCTTTGTATCACAGGGAGTCAGCAATACTACTACGCGGCAGATTGCTAACCGGGCTGAGGTTAATGAAGTCACTTTGTTTCGTCACTTTGGCAATAAGTATGGTCTGCTACTTGCGGTGCTGGAAGAATCCACTGCATTTATGCACTTGGGAGAGACTCTGGTGCAGCAGCTCAATTTTTCTGGGGATATGAATCAGGCTCTAAAAAACTATGCTAGTGCTTACTTGCATGCACTCGATCAGGTTGCCCCGCTGGTGCGCTCCGTTATCGGTGAAGCTGAGGCGTATCCGCCGGAAAATCGCCAGGCATTGGGGCAGGGTCTGACCCGAGCTAACCACCATGTGGCTCAGTATTTTGCGACGGTTATCCAGCAGGGGCAGTTAAAAACCCTGCTGCCGCCGGAGAAGCTGGCTAGCCTGCTAAATGGAATGCTGCTGGGGTATGCCACTGTGGAGCTAACCACTGAGTCCCATCAGCTTTGGGAGAGCGAAGCAGACTTTTTAGAGCAGGTAAGGCTGCTATTTTTACAGGGCGCGATCGCGCCCTACAACGGTCAAGCCTCTCTATTGAACGGTTCTGGCGAATTATCACCCTCGCTGCTGCCCAATCCGGCGGTTTTAGATCCGGCGGTTTCAGATCTGGCAGTTGTAGATTTGCCAGCCTCAATGGTGCATCAAATTTTGAAGCAAACTCGCAAAGTATCTCCCCAAGCCTATGCGATCGCCTACGTTTTATTCGGTGCGGGGCTATCGGCGGAGGAAGTGATCAATCTAAAACGGATGCACCAAATCTGTGACAGCAGCCAGCATGTTTTGCAAATTATGACGGATCGGGGGCGTCAAGTGCCTATTAACCAGTGGATTTTTGGCAAGCGCTACGGGTCTTACACCAGCAATCCGCTGACCCGCTGGCTGAAAAGCCGTAAGGATAGCTCTCCGGCGATGTTTTTGAGTGAGGCCACCGCCGCCGATGCAGACAAATCCCTCGTTCCGCTGGATCTGCCGACCCTGATGGCCCAGTGGCAAACCTGGGTAGACGGACTGCTGGTGCCCCAGGGCCACGTCCCCGGAATTGCCCAGGCCCAGCCCACCTGGTGCGTAGAGATGCTGATGCGGGGGGTAACGCTGGAAAATCTCAGCATTTTGACCGGGCAGCCTCAGAGTGCCCTGCGCCCTTACGATGAACGGGCTAAGCAAAAGGCGGCGCTAGAGCAGGCCACCCAGCTCGATCGCAAATCGAGCTGATATTCCACAATTAACGGAGAGCCTGCTGTGCCAAAAGTTGACGCACCGCCGTTTGAGCCGAATAGCTAACACCAGCGGTCCCTTCTCCAGGGTGGGTGCCGTCACCAACTAGCCATAGGCCTTCAACCGGAGTGCGGTTGGCAAATCCAAAGGGGCCAAAGGTGGACACTCGCTGGCCAATGCCGCCAACCATGCCCTGCTCCCGCGCGGTGTAGCGGACAAAGGTGCGGGGGGTAGCAGCTTCGATATGAACCAGATTTTCCTCCCGCAAATCAAAGAACTGGCCGAGTTTCGCGATCGCCGCTTGGGTATAGTCCTGCTTTAAGCGGTCATAATCACTGGTTTGCGACCAGAGGGCCACATCCGTAAACGATGAGGCAATCACTGTCGCCTTACCTTCCGGTGCCCGGCCGTCTCCCGGATGACTCACAGAGACAAAAAGAGAATTATTTTCGCCAATTAGGCCGTTGTAATCGTAGAGGAACTGCAAGTGGGGCGGGCAGTTTGCTGGGATAGCGGCCTGTTCCACACCCAGGTAAACCACAAACGCGCCGGAGGCAGAAGGCAGATGTTTGACCCGCTGACGGTAGCCTTGAGGGGCTCGATTGCCCAGCAGCTTGACCAAACTCTGCACCGTGACGTTGGCTACCACCTGATCGGCGGGTTCTTGCCAAGTCTCTTTGGTCTTTTGGTTGTAAAGCGTTACTGAAGCGACGCCCTTATCAACTAAATCGATACTTTTAACCGTGTGTCGCATCAACAGTTCGCCGCCGTGATGCGCCAGCGCTTCCACTAAGCGATCGCTGAGCACCTGCATACTGCCGTGGAGATGAAACAGTCCCTGGGGCGCTTGGGAAACCCCTAACGCTGTCGCCGCGTAGAGCAGGGCCGTTTTGTCTGCGCCAACCTGGGAATATAGTTTG
>JBCDFX010000474.1:0-3503 GCA_039177155.1 Cyanobacteria bacterium P01_H01_bin.119 | reverse complement strand
GAACAGGTGCAGGCCCTAGTGAATACCTGGTTTGATATCCGAGCCTTTATGGAAGAAAATCCGGAGCGGGCCAACGAAATTATGGCCGCCCGTGCCAGCGTCAGCACAGAAGAATTTGATAAATATCTGGCCGGGACTCGGTTTTTCACCCTAGAGGAAAACCTGGAAGCCTTTCAGCCCGGTGAAGATATGACCGCTATGCCCTATGCCGCTGAGCAAATGACTGATTTTATGGTGGGCGTGGGCTTTATACCAGAAGCGCCTGATTTGACTGCTATTCTGGACGATCAGTTTGTTCAAGCCTATGCCGATGCGGCCTAGGGCGCACTATCCACTCGTTGCAGACAGGAACCCCTATTAATTACAGCCGTGGCTGCACCCTCTAATCTCACTTCTGCTTCCCCTGCTATGCCTGCCCTGGGGCTAAAGCCAACGGTGTTTTGGCGCATTGGTGAAGATATTCCAAAGCGCTTAAATCTGGTGCTGATGGGGCTTTCGGTCGCGATCCCATTTGGGCTTTGGTGGATAATCGCAGCCTCAAACTGGGTAGATGACCGGTTCTTACCGTCTCCTATGCAGGTGGCCTGGGCGCTATGGGGCCTGTGGCAGCAGGGGTTTTTGCTCGATGACACCATAGCCAGCTTTTTGCGGGTGTTTGTGGGCTTTGCCCTAGCCGGGCTAGTGGCTGCCCCCGTCGGTATTGCTATGGGAGCCTTTGCCAGTGTGCGATCGCTACTAGAGCCAATTATCGGTATTGTGCGCTATATGCCCTCCCCGGCCTTTATTCCCCTGCTGATTATTTACCTGGGGTTAGACGAAGCGCCCAAAATCGCCCTGATCTTTATCGGCACCGTATTTTTCAACACGCTGATGATTATGGATGCGGTTAAGTTTGTGCCTAAAGACTTGCTCGAAACCACCTATACCCTAGGGGGGCAACGGCGGCAGGTTTTGCTCCAGGTGATTGCCCCCTATGTTTTGCCCAATATTCTCGATGCGTTTCGCATTAATATGGCGGCTTCCTGGAACTTAGTGGTCGTGGCCGAACTGGTAGCGGCAGAGACGGGGCTGGGGAAGCGAATTTTGCTGGCCCAGAAATTTTTCAACACGGATGAAATCTTTGCCTGCCTAATTGTGCTGGGCCTGATTGGTTTTTTAATGGACTTATCTCTGCGGTATCTGATGAGGCTCACCTGCCGCTGGGCAGTTTAGGGCTTAACCGTAGAAGCAAGTGACCCTTCAAACGGATTGAAGGGTCTACTATGGAATGGATTTTTATTGTGAATTTTGAATTCCGCGTAGCGGTATCAAGCTATGCATCTAGACATTACCAATCTGCATAAGCAGTTTCCCACTCGTCGCGGCGCCCTTGTAGCCCTTAAAAATATCAGCCTCCATGTAGAAACTGGAGAGTTTGTATGCGTTGTGGGCGCGTCTGGCTCCGGCAAGTCCACCCTGCTGCGGCTGGTTGCGGGGCTAGAGATGCCGACAGCGGGCACCATCACGGTAGACGGTACAGTTGTCACCGGCCCCGGGGCCGATCGGGGTATGGTGTTTCAGGCGTACACCCTCTATCCCTGGATGACGGTGCAAAAAAATGTGGAATTTGGCCTTAAGCTTCAGGGGGCTAACCCCAAAGTGCGGCGGGAGCAGGCATCCTACTTTTTAGATGTAGTGGGGCTTTCGCAGTTTGCCCAGTCTTTACCGAGAGAGCTCTCTGGCGGTATGAAGCAGCGGGTGGCGATCGCCCGCGCCCTGGCGTCTGAGCCTAAGATTTTGCTGATGGATGAACCCTTTGGCGCGCTGGACGTGCAAACCAAAGAAACCATGCAGCAGTTTATGCTACAGCTCTGGCAGCGCACGGGCACTAGCGTGCTGATGATTACCCACGATGTCGGCGAGGCTGTCTTTCTGGCCCAGCGCATTTATGTGCTCACTGCTCACCCTGGCACTGTTCAACGAGAAGTGATTGTGAACTTGCCTGCCGATCGCACCTATCTCATCCGCCGCGAGTCCAAGTTTCAAACCTATCGAGAAGAAATTATGGACTTGCTCAGGAATCAGGCTATTGAAACGGTTGTCGGTTGATCAATGGCGTCTCCAAACGTAGAGGAAGTACATACTTTACGGAAAAACTTTTAAATAAAAAACTCTGATAATGGTTTGCCGGTGGACAATGTTTCTCTCAAGCAAAGATGGCCGCTGACGCTGCTGCTGCTCTGGGTAGCGCTGCTGCTGCTCCTTCATAGTCCTCAGCAGAGCTTTATGGCTCACGACGAAGGCTACTACGCTCAGCAGGCCCGCTGGATTGTCGAGCGCGGCGACTGGATTACGGTTCCCTGGGCTGGTCATACTGGGATTGTGCCGCTGTATGACCGCACCATTGGCCTGCAGTGGTTGATTGGGCTTAGCTATCGGCTTCTGGGGCGCAGCGAGTGGACAGCGCGACTGCCTATTGCTCTGGCCTCACTGCTTAGCGTCGGATTGACCTACGGTATTGGCTGTCATTGTTTTAGCCGCCGGGTTGGCCTGCTCGGCGGCGCTATTTTGGCAACAACGCCCATTTGGGCTCAGGCAAGCTGGCTAGCGACTCAAGATATTCCGCTGGTGTGTTTGGAACTGTTAGGGATTTGGGCCCTGCTGCAGGCTGAGCGATCGCCCCATCGATTTTACTGGGGGCTACTGGCAGGCAGCACCGTTGGCCTGGGGCTCTTGGTTAAAAGTGTGATGATCGTGCTGCCGCTGGCGGCGATCGCGCCCTATCTTCTTCTGAGCCATCGTCGCCACCGCCATCTCACCAATCCGGGTTTATATTTGGGCCTGATTTTGGGCCTGATTCCCTTTACCCTTTGGCTGGGGCTTAGTTTGGTTCAGTATGGGTGGCTCCCTCTGCAGCAGCTATTTGGCAAACTGCTGCTGCTATCCGATGAAAGTTTTCACCAAACCGGGCCGCTTTACTACCTGTGGAATATTCCCGCCAATAGCTTTCCCTGGCCGTTTTTTGCCGTTGGGGGTCTATTTATGCTGCTGCAGCGGCCTAAAAAACCCCACAGAATTTTGCTGTGGTTGGGATATCCCAGTGCCCTACTGCTGCTGCTGACATGCTTTAAAACTCGAACCTGGTACTATGCCCTTCAACTTTGTCCGTTTATCGCCCTGTTAGCCGGATATTGCCTAGCGACAATAGGCCAAGCCTATCAACAGCGCAAGCACCCAAGGGTACCCACCGTACTGAGCTATATAAGCGGTTTACTGGGTCTTCTATTAGCGATCGCCGGCTTTGTTCTAATTCTATTCCCCAGCCGCTTTGGCAGCGAAATGCAGATTTACGGCTGGGTAGGGCTTGCTCTAGGCATAGGATTAATGCTGCCCTTTACGGTGCTCCGGCGCGATCGCGCAAGGAAACGGTCTTGGCTGTGGCAGCTAAGCTGGCCTGCGGCCCTATGGATGGCCATCGCTGCGCTCTACTTAACCGGGCTGTGGGGCAATTACAGCCCAGCGGT
>JBCDFX010000473.1:0-3509 GCA_039177155.1 Cyanobacteria bacterium P01_H01_bin.119 | reverse complement strand
TTGCAACATCTTCTGCAACTCTACCTGCACGATGAGAGTGAATTCAGCGGCAGAAGTGTCAACCAGCAGGGTTTATTCCACTATCCCTATCTAGATCTTTATTGGTCAGAACCAGGCCGTTTTCCGTTTCTGATTTATACAGAAAAGGCCCTAGCCGGATTTGCGCTCATCAGAAACTTAGCCCCACCAGCAGATAAGGCACTGTGGCAGATGGCAGAATTTTTTATTGTGAGAAAATATCGGCGACGGGGCATGGGGCAGGCGGTAGCCCACCAGCTTTTTGACCGTTTTGGCGGCAACTGGCAAATCAAACCCATAAGAGGAAGCCTCGCGGCTCAGCGTTTTTGGCAGCGCGTCACTGCAGACTATCGGGCTCAACATCCAGGCAAATGTGTATTCATCTTTGAAGCGGACAGAAGCCCCTGAGGGAATCATGCTGAATCCGAAATCGGTTCCCCCGAATCAATTTAGGAAATCTGTAAGGGCGCATAGCCATGCGCCCTCCAGAAACGGAGGTATCCCAACAGGATTTAGTATCAGTCCCCTCTGAAAGGGTCTTGCCTAGAGGATATACAGCATCAAAAACAGCACAATCCACACCACATCGACGAAATGCCAGTACAGCTCTGCCGCTTCGATGCCAAAGTGATTTTCGCTGGAATAGTGATCGGCGTGGCGCGATCGCCACAGCACCGCCAGCATAAGCAAAATGCCCACAAACACATGCAGTCCGTGGAAGCCCGTCAGAGCATAAAAGGTGCTAGCAAACTGATTTGCCGTTAAGCCAAATTCTAAATTGCTGTACTCATAGACCTGACCACCTAAAAAGATGGCGCCCATCAGCGCCGTTAGGCCGAACCAAAATCGCATTCCGCCTACATCGTTCTTTTTAATCGAGGTGTCAGCCCGGTGGATAACAAAGCTGCTGGAAATCAGAATCAAGGTATTGACCCCCGGCAGCAGCACCTCTAATTCTGGGGTTCCCTCTGGCGGCCAGTCGGGAGCCATCAACCGAAAGGCAAGATAGGCCGAAAACAGGCCGAGAAAGATCATGCTCTCCGCCGCTAGGAAGAGAATTAACCCAAACAGCCGAAAATCATGGTGTTCCTCAGCGTGGGCGACACCTTGCTGCTCAGCAGCGTAAACCGCCTCAGCATTATTAATTGCAGAACCTTGCATGGTCATAGTGATTTGGAGAATCGAAAGTCAAAAGAGAGGGAAGCTTTTCTAAACTAGGCTGGCACTTCTTGGGGTGGCTCTGCCGAAGCAAACTCTGGCGGATCGCGATCGGGAATATAGCCTAAGCCGTAGTCGTAGGGACCAGTTTTAAGCACCGGCAGCGTTTCAAAGTTTTCTACCATCGGGGGTGAAGCAGTTTGCCACTCCAAGGTAAGGGCTCGCCAGGGGTTAGCCGGAGCCTGCTTGCCAAAGGCCCAGCTCCACACAGCATTAATCAAAAAGGGAATAGTAGAAACGGCCAGAATATAGGAGCCAACCGTCGCCAACTGGTTCAAATCAGTGAACTGAGGATCGTAGAGCGCGATGCGGCGGTTCATGCCCCGCATCCCCAACTCGTGCATTGGCATAAAGGTTAGGTTCATGCCGATAAAGGTCAGCACAAAGTGAACCCGGCCCCAAAACTCGTTCATCATGCGCCCGGTCATTTTGGGGAACCAGTGGTACACCGCCATATACACTCCAAACACTGCGCCGCCAAACAGCACGTAGTGAAAGTGAGCCACCACAAAATAAGTGTCGTGGACGTGGATATCGAAGGGCACCGCCGCCAGCATCACACCGCTGATGCCGCCAATCAAAAACGTAGCGATAAAGCCCATGGCAAAGAGCATAGCGCTGGTGTAGGCAATTTTGCCCTGCCATAGGGTGGCGAGCCAGCCAAAAATCTTGATCCCGGTCGGCACGGCAATCACCATAGTGGTGATCATAAAGAACATCCGCATCCAGGGCGGGGTGCCGCTGGTAAACATATGGTGCGCCCATACAATCAGCCCCAAGAAGCTGATGGCTAAGCTAGAGTAGGCGATCGCTTTGTAGCCAAAAATAGGCTTACGGGCATGAACCGGAATTACATCAGAAATTGCTCCAAATAGCGGTAACACAAAGATATACACCGCTGGATGGGAGTAAAACCAAAACATATGCTGGTACACCACCGGATTGCCGCCACCGGTGGGGTTAAAGAAGTTGGTTCCAGCCAGCAGGTCAAAGGCCAGCAGAATCAGCGCGCCGGCTAAAACCGGGGTGCTTACCAAAATCAAGAACGACGTCGCCAGCATAGACCAGCAAAATAGAGGCATCTGCGTTAACGACATGCTGGGCACCCGCATTTTCAGCATGGTAGTGATGAAATTAATGCCGCCCAAAATAGAGGCGGTGCCGCCCACCAAAATACTCATAATCCAGAGCCCCTGCCCCACCTGACCCAGGGTCAAGCTCAACGGCGGATAAGAGGTCCACCCGGCACCGGGGGGCTCAAAGAAATAGCTGCTCAGCAGCATAATGCCAGAGGGCGGAATCATCCAAAACGCGATCGCATTGAGCCGGGGAAACGCCATATCCCGCGCCCCAATCATCAGGGGAATTAGATAGTTGGCCAGTCCCGCCCCGGCCGGCACAATCCACAGAAACAGCATGACCGTGCCGTGGAGCGTCAGCAGCCCGTTGTAAACATCTGGGGTGACAAAATCAGGATCGGGAGTGGCCAGCTCCGTGCGCATCATCGTGGCAAATACGCCACCGACGATATAAAACGCAAACGCCGTTACCAAATACTGGATGCCAATTACCTTGTGGTCGGTACAAAAGGTAAAGTAGTCCGTCCACTTACGCTCTACTTCGTGGTGATCGTGACTTGGCGACGGAGCCTGGTTTTCTTTAAATTCAAGCTGTGTCATATGGTTGTGAATTGAAAAAGCATGGGTTGCGACTGCGGTTGGCCAATCGCAGGGTTACTAAAAGTGACTGTGTACTAGAGGTGAGTGTTACTAAAGGTGATTGTGCTCCCCGTGGGAATGGTCCATATTGCTGGGCTCAAGCTGAGCGATCGCCCGCTGATCGAGTTCTAAATTTAGTGGCTCAGCCAAAGCGGCAAGATAATCGCGATCGCTGCGAGATTTCCCTGGGGCGGCCGCCACCGTTTCGTCCACCACATTGCCCATGGCGACCTGAGACTGGACCCAAGCGTCAAATTCTGCTGGAGACTGCACCACCATCTGGGTTTTCATCGCGCCATGATAGGGGCCACACAGCTCGGCGCAGATCACCGGATAGGTGCCTTCCACAGTCGGGGTAAAGGCCAGCTCCGTCTCCGACCCCGGAATAGCATCCTGCTTAATCCGCAGTTCAGGCAGCCAAAACGCGTGCAGCACATCCTGGGCATTGAGATTGAGCTTCACCTGCTGCCCAGAAGGCACATAGAGTTCACCCGCGACCACGCCGCTGTCTGGGTAGGTAAACACAAAGGCATACTGCACCGCCGTAACATCAAC
>JBCDFX010000472.1:0-3513 GCA_039177155.1 Cyanobacteria bacterium P01_H01_bin.119 | reverse complement strand
TAGAAGCGCTCAAGGGGTGCCAGCATCATTAGTTCGGAGTTTTCGTCGGCGATAGCGGGGCGTAGGGTATCCAACAGCCCAGGATATTGCTCACTGAGCTGATCTTCCGTGAGTCCAGCAGCCAAGACCGCACCCGACTCGTCAGCCACCGCATAGCGATAGCCCGCAGGCGATGAGGTAATGGTGACGGTGCGATCGCGCACTACCAACTGAGCTACAACAGGATATCTTCCCTCATCGGCGGGGCCATCATTGGCAACGCCCAGCCCTGCAATGCTTATAGCTGATATGACTGACAACAGCACGGCTAATATAAGTCGATTCATTAGGCTAACCTCACAAAAACTACTGTCTGATTCACAGGCTAGCAAAATTTTCTCTGCAACAAAGTCAACTGGCTGGTGGCAGCATGGATTTATTGATTTGTCTCGAGGGACATAAGGTAGCGCAAACTAATCTCCAAAATTCGCCCAGAGGAGCGGCCATCGCCGTAAGGATTGACCGCATTGGCCATTTGACTATAGGCGGAGCGATCGCTAAGCAAGTCCGCCGCGGCTTGGTAAATAGCGTCAGCCTGAGTGCCAATCAGTTTGGCGGTTCCCGCCATCATCGCCTCGGGACGCTCGGTGGTGTCTCGCAGCACCAGTACGGGTTTACCTAATCCCGGTGCCTCCTCCTGGAGCCCGCCCGAATCGGTCAGCAGCAGATGGCAGCGCTGAATTGCCCCAACCAGTGCGCCGTAGTCTAGCGGCTCTACTAAAAAGGCGCGGGGATGGTCGTTTAGCATTGCTCTGAGCGGTTCACGCACGGTAGGATTCCGGTGCAGCGGCAGCAGTAGGGCGGTATCGGGAAAAGCTTTTAGCACCTTTAAAAATCCCTGGGCAATATTTTGCAGCGGTTCCCCCCAGTTCTCTCGACGATGCACCGTAGACAAAATCACCCGGTGACTGGCCCAGTCTAACCCTGGCACCGAGCACGGCGGGTTTTTGTCGGCAACGGTTAGCAGGGCATCAATCACGGTGTTGCCCGTCATATGAATTTCCCCAGTGACGCCAGAGCGCTCAACGTTCTCTGCAGAAAGGGGGGTTGGGGCAAAGTGAAGCTGGGCAATTTGGGAAATTAGCCGTCGATTGGCCTCCTCGGGAAACGGATTGTAAAGATTGTCTGTGCGCAGTCCGGCTTCCACATGACCTACAGGAATTTGCTGGTAAAACGCCGCTAAAGCTGCGGCAAAGGCCGTTGTGGTGTCTCCCTGTACAAGCACCAGTTGAGGTTCTAGGCGTTTGAATAAATCTTCCAATCCTTGCAAACTCCGGCAGGTAATATCGGTCAGAGTTTGACCATGCTTCATAATCGCCAGGTCTTTATCTTCGCTGAGGTCGAACAAATCCATCACCTGGGCCACCATTTCTCGGTGCTGTCCGGTTAGCACTACTTTGGTTTGAAACCGGTCGGATTGCTGAAAGGCTCGAATAACTGGAGCGAGTTTAATGGCTTCAGGGCGTGTGCCCAGGACAATGCAGGCGGAAAAAGGCTGAGGCATTATTTTTCTCCAGTTAGACATTAGTCAAGTCAGCATAGGGACTTTGGCCGCTTAAACCATAGTTTCTCAAAAACGGATTGGTAAATTGCGAAACGGTAAAATTCACGCCATCTCTAAAGCGCCGATTACCAGTAGGGTAGTTGTCTCTGTTTGCGCTGGTGAATCTGATGCCCATCAAATCTGTAGCCAAATCTGGGATCGAATCTGTAATCATTTAGGTCTGCAACCGTTAAGGTCTATACCACTGAGGGAAATCTGCCTGTGAATGATGCAATTCAATCGGCAAAAGGGCTGCTGCTGGATCTAAACGGGGTGTTTTATGTGGGGAACCGGACGATACCGGGGGCAAAGGAGGCCATTGACTGGCTGCGCGATCGCCGCCTGCCCTTCCGCTTTGTCACCAATAACACCACTGAGTCGATTGGGAGTTTGTGCCAGAGCCTGACCTCTATGGGATTGCCTATTTTTCCAGAAGAGATCATTAGCGCCCCCTATGGTGCAGTGCTGTATCTGCGGAAGATAAACCATCCCAAATGTTATTTGCTGCTGAGCCGAGAGGTGCGGCAGGATTTTGCAGAATTTACGGTCTCCGAGTCGGATGCTAGCGTAGTTGTCCTCGGTGATATGGGTGATGAGTGGAATTATCAAGCCTACAACCGGGCGTTTCGGCTACTGATGCGGGGCGCGAGCTTAGTTGCGCTGCACAAGTCTAAATACTGGCAGTGGGAAGGGGGATTGCATATTGACATTGGTGCATTTATCGCCGGATTAGAATATGCCACCGATCAAACGGCGCTGATTGTGGGTAAGCCTGCACCGTCGTTCTACGGTTTAGCCTTAGAGGAACTGGGCCTCCCAGCTGAAGAGGTCGTGATGATTGGTGATGATATTGAGGCAGATGTGGGCGGCGCTCAGGCACTGGGCATCAAAGGCGTGTTGGTAAAAACGGGCAAGTACCGGGAGGCGCTGGTGCAGCAGTCTGTCATCAAACCCGACGGCGTGATGGACTCTATTGGGGCGATCGCGTCCCTATTTTCCAGCGCTGGCGCGTAGTCTATTAGGCTTATGCGTGCCCAAAAGTCTATCGATTGAGTAACCAGCGTCATTGTTGGGGATGTACTCTGCGAGATCGGCGATCGCGCTTCTGTCTGTCTGCTAAATAGCAATCGAAATACTTAAGATGACTGACGTAGATATCAACAAAAATCCATAAAAAATAGCTATTGATGGAGCTTTGAGTGCTCGAAGAAAGGATACTTTTGATTCACCCTCCAGAGAAACTGATGGATAGACTAAGCCTTTTGGCACTAACTTGTCTCTAAAGGTATTATCTAGCGCCTTTAAGTCATTCAAGTATTCAGCTAAAATGCTTGCCTTCCTAATATAAGATACTTGCACTCTCCAGTATACAGCTTCTAGAAACCAAAAACTTATGATGACAATATATCCAGCAAATATTATTTGATAGACCTTTACGGAAAAAGACCAGCCAATTAGAGCAGTCCAGATAGTAATAGCAGCAGTTTTTATTTGAAGAAGACTTGTGGTGAAATTAGCAATCTTTTTCTCTAGTTCTTCCGCACCTTTTTGGAGCATTGTTATTTGAAATTCAAACCGATCTGACTGATTTGAGTTATGTTGTTGCATTTTAAATTGCTGAAATATATTTTACTTCTGATTAAACTCCAGAGAATTAAAAGAAATCAGTAGTGCGATCGCTCGCCTTACAGGTTGGGTTAGCAATCGCGTAATACCAATTCCCTAAGCTTGCGCTACATTTGGCTGGCTTTCTCCCTCAGGGAGACGCTATGCGAACGACTCCGCGGTTCGGCTGAGCTCACCGTCGAAGCCTCAGCCAGCGTCCGCTGAGCTGAGTCGTTGGCTTTGCCGCCCCTATGGGGCTTGGGGGATATGTGTATTCAGTTTTTATGGATTTGCTCTTAAAATAACCTCGTTGCACTCGGACTAAT
>JBCDFX010000471.1:0-3515 GCA_039177155.1 Cyanobacteria bacterium P01_H01_bin.119 | reverse complement strand
CGGAGGGAACAGCCATAGACCAGAACCAGAGGCAGACAGCGACTTTATTCTAAAGGGCCACTTTCGCTTTCACACAGTCTTGCCCCAGTAGGGCGGCCTGTGCCTCTGCATCGACCCGACGCAGGGCCCGGTTTAGCCCGCTGAGTATGGCTAAAATCTCCGCTGTTGCAGCGTCTGTATGCCTACCCACGCCGTAATGATTGGTTTGGAAAAAGTCGGCGGCGAGCTCCAAATAAGCGATCGCTTTAGATCCCGGCGGCTGTAGGATGCTTTGGGTTGTGTGTTGGTGAACGCGAATACCCAAATTCAGCGCATTTAGCAGGGCGTCTACCACCGTTGGTCCCTGTGCGTTTAGAGTTTTAGAGTGCCCATTGAGCCGGATCTGGAGGGCGAGTACACCCTGATGTTCTTCTCTCTGATCCCACTGATGGTGCTCGTAGGTAAAAGGCTCTTGCGCCTGCATATACTCGGTTTCAAACAGACTGTAGAGGGCTGCTCCCGTCATTTCTTTGCCGTGGGCATCTAGCTCGCGCTGCACCACATGGCTAAACTCAATCTGCAAGCGTCGGGGCAAGCTTAAGCCAAAGTCGCGCTCTAGCAGGTACGCAATGCCCCCCTTACCCGACTGACTGTTAACGCGAATCACAGACTCATAGGTGCGGCCCACATCCGCCGGATCGATGGGCAAGTAGGGCACCTCCCAGTAACCCTCCGCAGATTGTACTCCCAAGCCTTTTTTAATGGCATCTTGATGGGAGCCCGAAAAGGCAGTAAAGACCAAATCGCCCACGTAGGGATGGCGGGGGTGGATCGGTAACTGAGTACAGTCTTCTACAATCCGGGCCACCTCATTGATTTGGGAAAAGTCCAAACCGGGATGAATGCCCTGGGTGTAGAGATTGAGTGCCAGAGTAACGATGTCCACATTGCCCGTGCGTTCACCGTGACCAAAGAGGCACCCCTCAACGCGATCGGCGCCGGCCATCTGTCCCAGCTCTGCTGCTGCAATGCCAGAGCCGCGATCGTTATGGTTATGGACGCTTAAGATGACGCTGTCGCGACGGGCTAAGTGGCGGTGCATCCACTCCACCTGATCGGCAAAGATATTGGGGGTCGAGACCTCTACCGTGGCGGGCAAATTGATAATGACCTTGTGATCGGGGGTGGGTTGCCACACGTTGAGTACGGCATCACAAATGGTTTTGGCAACGTCTAGCTCAGTGGCGGTAAAGGTTTCCGGTGAATATTGAAACCGCCAGTCGGTTTCGGGGTGCTGCGCCGCCAAATCCCGAATCAGCTCAGCCGCGTCTACGGCAAGCTGGAGGGTCTGAGTCGGGCTGTGGTTAAAGACCACCCGACGAAATACAGGTGCTGTGGCGTTGTACAGATGCACAATTGCCCGTTTTGCCCCTTTCAGCGCCTCAAAGGTTCGGCGAATCAAAGGGTCGCGGGCCTGGGTAAGCACCTGGATGGTGACATCGTCGGGAATCAGGTTTTGCTCAATTAGCGATCGCACAAAGTCAAAATCCGTTTGAGACGCTGCCGGAAACGCCACTTCAATTTCTTTAAACCCAATTTCAACTAAAAGTTGAAACATGCGCAGCTTGCGATCGCGGTTCATGGGTTCAATCAACGCCTGATTACCGTCGCGCAAATCGGTGCTGAGCCAGATGGGCGGTGTTGTAATCACCTGGTTGGGCCAGGTGCGATCGCGCAAGGCTACTGGCGCAAAGGAGCGGTAGCGAGTTTCGGGATGGTTAAGCATGGTGAATTTTGCAATAAAGAACGTATCGAGTTCCCTGCGTTGTCAGGGTAAAAGAGATAAGGGCGCTTGCCGTTCAGACAAGGCTTAAGCGCTCCGAACGGATTGCCGGGTGGCAATATCAGCGGTTATTTAGAATCAAAAAATTTTGAGGATTCGATGTAAAACAAGTTATTTGCGCCCAAGGCGCAGCAGCAGCCCTAGGCTCAGGCCCAGAAGCAGTTGGAGCGATCGCTGCTGTAAACAAGTCAACATCAAAAAAAGTACTACGGACTACATTTCAATGGTTCTCAGCATAGCCTGCCCATTTGCCAAGGTCAACCATTGTTGAGCTGGGCTTAATCGGAGAAAGTCGGCAGATTACTATATTTCAAAACCCCTTTAATCCAAAACGTTCACACTCCATATGCAGGCAAAGCTAAAACCTGACTGGGCGGGCCAAGATTTTCTGTCCCGATTGGATAATTTACTGATCCACACCAAACCGCTGTACGCCCTGATGAAGCGACAGGCGCGGCAGGTGATGATTAAAACTGCTGAAAATAACGGTATTCCCTGGCGCGATATCTATCAAAGCCTAGAGCAGTCCGGCGTTCAAACCGCCCTTGCCACCGTGAGCGACCCCAGCCTCACCTATCCTGACTACTACCAAAAGCCGTTTCACGCTTACGCCGACGGTAATCTTTGCTGGCCTGCCGCTTTCGAGGCAGAGTCGGCTACCCACGCCATGGCTTTGCGGATATGGCCCAATGAATCCCTTACCTGGCAAGCGGCCCAAGACCGTCTGCGGGGGAGCTTTCATCAGGCGTTGATCGCCCGTGGCCCGCAAACGGTTGAAAACTGCCTCGATCTGGGGTGTTCTGTGGGCCTCTCTACCCTGGCGCTCCATCGGTTTTATACTCAGCGATCGCCTCAGCCCGTTAACACCATTGGGCTGGACCTTTCGCCTTATATGCTGGTGGTCGCTCAGCACCGAGATACCAACGGAGAAATTCAATGGCTGCACGGTAATGCTGAAGCCACTGGTTTAGCCAGCGGCAGATTTGATTTGGTAACCCTTCAGTTTGTGATTCATGAACTGCCGCGCAAGGCAACTCAAGCGGTGTTTGCAGAAGCCCTGCGGCTGCTGCGCCCCGGCGGCACGTTGGCCATTGTGGACAACAATCCCAAATCGGCGGTGATTCAAAGCCTGCCGCCGGCCTTGTTTACGCTGATGAAAAGTACCGAGCCCTGGAGCGACGACTATTACACCTTTGATGTTGAAGCAGCGCTATCGGCCACCGGCTTTATAAATGGAGTTATGACCGAGAGCGATCCGCGCCATCGGACACTGATTGCCCGGATCGCTCTCAGTCATAACTCCATTTATAAAGCCGGTGGCCGATAGCGCCGCTTCAACATCAAAGGTGTAATAGTCGTCGCTCCAGGGCTCGGTACTTTTCATCAGGGTAAACAAGGCCGGCGGCAGGCTTTGAATCACCGCCGATTTGGGATTGTTGTCCACAATAGCCAACGTGCCGCCGGGGCGAAGCAGCCGCAGGGCTTCCACAAACACCGCTTGAGTTGCCTTGCGCGGCAGTTCATGAATCACAAACTGGAGCGTTACCAAATCAAATCTGCCGCTGGCTAAACCGGTGGCTTCAGCATTACCGTGCAGCCATTGAATTTCTCCGTTGGTATCTCGGTGCTGAGCGACCACCAGCATATAAGGCGAAAGGTCCAGCCCAATGGTGTTAACGGGCTGAGGCGATCG
>JBCDFX010000470.1:0-3523 GCA_039177155.1 Cyanobacteria bacterium P01_H01_bin.119 | reverse complement strand
TTTGGGAAGCGCGATCGCCGCTATCTATCGCCAAAGCGATCGCTGGCGGGTCACGCTGGCCCACGCCGATGCTGTAACTGAGTTGACCCCCCAGCTAATTATCGCTGCAGACGGGGCGGCATCCTTTACCGCTCAGCAACTTGAGTCCTCTAGAAAGGGTTCTAAAAGGCTCTCTGGAAAACACTCTGGGCCATCCTGCTACGACAGTGTTCAAGGGTATTTTCGCAATGTGGAAGGCTGCGTAACAGTCGCCAGCACCAACGGCAGCAGTGCTTCGGGGGCCGGAATTGAGGGGCATTTTCTGCCTGAGGTGAACCCGGCCTTTTTCTTTATCACTCCGTTAGCAGGCAACCTGTTTAGTGTTGGCGCGGTTAGAGCCCGCCGAGAAGCCGATGCCACCGAGAATCTGACGCAGATCGTCACCAACGCGATCGCCCATCATCCTAACCTGGCCCCTCGTTTTGCGCGCAGTGAAAGGGTTCAGGAATTGCGGCCTTGGCCCATTGCCATCGGCTCGACCTGGAATCGTTCGGTCTCCGGGCCGGGCTATTTGCTTACGGGAGATGCCGCTGGGCTTTGCAATCCCTTAACCTGCTTTGGTACAGGTAACGCCATGATTTCCGGGCAGTTGGCTGCTGAGGCAGTGCAGCGGGCGATCGCCTCTCCTGACCTATTTACCGCTGATTTGGGCACCTACGACCGTGCTCTATACCGGCAACTCCAGAGCGAATTTCAAATTGGCTCCCTACTCAACACCTTAATTGGTCAAGATTGGCTATTTAACCAACTCACCAGCAGCCACCCGATTCAGACCATGGCCCGCCGGGTACTGCGGCGACCGTTGGCAAAGCTACGACAGATGTAGCTCTTTTACTCAGATGTTCTACTCAAATGCTCTACTCAGATGCGCTTGGATTCAGCAGCGATCCAGTGCGATAGGGAACCAAGCCCGATGGCACGACTGCCGAAGCCAGGCCCAAATGAACCTCCTGATCGTCAAAGAAAATTTGTGCGCCATAGGCTTTCAAAACCTTATCTTTGGAGACGCCCCCCAGAAAAAATGCTGCATCCACCCGGACGCCCCAGGCCCGTAGGGTGTTAATCACTCGCTCGTGGGCCGGGCTACTGCGAGCCGTGACAATGGCAATCCGCACCGGAGAATGGGCCTGATCAAAGCTTTGCTGAATCACGCTCAAGGTTTTGAGCAGCTTGGCAAAGGGGCCTTCCTGAAGCGGTTTGCTGGCGTTTTTGCGCTCATTTTCATAGAACGCTTCCAGTCCTTGGGTTTGATAAATTGCCTCCGATTCTTCGGAAAACAGCACAGAGTCGGCGTCGAACGCAATGCGCACCTGATCCGCGGCTTGGGGTTTGAGATCAGGAGGATCATAAAGCTGAGCGGCTGCCACCCCCGCATCGATGGATGCCTGAACATCCGAAGGGGATTTGGACAAAAACAAATCTACGGTGAAGGCTTCTAAGTAGGGAGCCAGCGGCTCACCACCGCTCAGGGCCGCGCGGGTAATATCAAGACCATAATGCTCAATGGCGTTAAAAATTCTCAGCCCTGTATCCGGACTGTTGCGCGACATAATAATCACCTCAACCAGCCGCTCGGACTGATGCTGGTTAATCGAGAGCAATCCCTGCACCAGCGGAAAGGCAGTACCGGGCTTAAGAATTTTGTCTTCATGTTCGAGCTGGTAGCGGATGTAAGACTCAAGCCCCTGCTCGTCGTAGACTTTGGCTTCTTCCTCAAGGTCAAACAGGGCGCGGGACGAAATGCCAATGACCAGCAGCTCTGACAAATCCACATGGGCCACGGCCTTACCTCATCGGGGATACGGTACGATCGATTTAATCAATACTAAAGATAGGCGAATTGACAGTAAAGCGACGACAGAGGAGCGTCTTGGGCCAGTCGAAGATCGGTTAGAGCGCTCTAAGGCATTGCTTGAGCCGTTAGCCGCCTACCAGACTCAATCCTTTCAGGGGTTGAACGGGTTGCTCCAAATTTTTAAGCAAACGACAAGTAACCTCAGCCAACTAACCGAGCGGGTTAATCCACTGACTGAGGGGTTGATCAACTGACTGAGCGAGTTGATGCGGTTACCGTGCGGGTAGACGGTCTTGCAGCAGCTAGCGAAAAATACGATCGGGTACTGGACTATCTGATCCGTCGAGACGGCTATTCAGAGGAAGGGTAAGTCTTGAGCAGCACAATTTGGTCTTGACTAGGAGAAAGTAGATGGCTGCTGACTGGCAGGATAGGCGCTTCAAATGGTTCGCTAGGAGCGGCGATCGCGCTCCAACGGCAGTACGGGTAGCCGCACTGGGATGTGCTTTAAGTGTGGCTCTGTGGACTGGACCGAGTGCCTTGGGCGCTCCCCAATTAGTTCAGCTCGCTGAGGGTGAGCTAATTGCGCCGGAGGCAGCCACGGGCAGCCAGGCCCAGCAACTGGTTAGAGCAGAGTCGTTTATGGTAGCGGCGGCAAATCCCTACGCAGTGCAGGCTGGCTACGATATTTTGCAGCAGGGCGGCAGCGCGGTGGATGCCGCGATCGCGGTTCAATTGGTGCTCAATCTGGTGGAACCCCAGTCTTCAGGCATTGGCGGAGGCGGGTTTTTGCTCTATTTTGAGGCGGCATCTGGGGCAGTGCTGTCTTATGACGGACGGGAAACGGCCCCCAACCGGGCCACGCCAGCTCTATTTTTAGACGACGACGGCGCGCCGCTGGCTTTTTTTGATGCAGTGGTAGGCGGGCGCTCGGTGGGCGCACCGGGGCTAGTGGCGCTGCTGGAAACGGCTTATCAACAGCACGGCCAGCTGCCCTGGGCTGACCTGTTTGCTCCTGCGATTGAGCTAGCGGAAACCGGATTTGTTGTTTCTCCCCGGCTAGCCCGGTTAATTGAGCTCGATCAAGATCGGCTGCGCCGCTATCCGGCCACCCGGGCCTATTTCTTTGGCGATAATGGAGAGCCGCTGCAGGCAGGGGATCGCCTGCGGAATCCTGAGCTAGCCGATACCCTGCGGGTCATCGCTCAGCAGGGGTCAGCGGGATTTTATCGGGGCGCGATCGCGTTAGATATAGTGAACACCGTGCAGACGGTGCCAGATAATCCTGGCTTATTAAGTTTGGGCGATTTGGCTAGCTACCAGGCCAAACGCCGGGAGCCCGTTTGTATTCCCTACCGGGTTTACCACGTTTGCGGCATGGGACCGCCCAGCTCCGGCGGGCTGACCGTTGGGCAAATTTTGGGCATTTTAGACTCCTTTGATTTGGCAGCGCTGGGGGCAGAGTCTCCCTTAGCCTGGCACCTGATTGGAGAAGCCTCACGGCTGGCCTTTGCCGATCGGGGCGTTTATATGGCCGACAGCGATTTTGCCGAAGTTCCCGTAGCGGGTTTGCTAAATCAAGATTATTTGCGCGATCGCGCCCAGTTGATTAATCCCCTGGGGCCAGCGCTGAGGGCAGTTGCCCCCGGCCAGCCGCCCGGCGCTGAAAATTTTGCGCCCGGCGAAACC
>JBCDFX010000469.1:0-3523 GCA_039177155.1 Cyanobacteria bacterium P01_H01_bin.119 | reverse complement strand
GGGTTCCTATGGGTGGTTGCCGCATCCTGGGGCTGGAACTACTGGGGCTGGTTTAACGCAATGGGCTACCACGACTTTGGCTGCTCGGCGGTGGTTCATGGCGTCTCTGGCTTCTTTGCCCTAGGCGTACTGATCAATTTAGGACCCCGGATTGGCAAATTTGATCCCCAAGGTAAACCCAGGGATATCTTGCCTCACAATTTGCCCCTGACGATGGTGGGGCTGATGCTGATTTTTGTGGGCTTTTACGCATTCTTGGCCGGGTGCGTCATCTTCTTGCCTGGGGCTACGGTAGAGACCACGATTTATGGTTCGCCCATGACTTTGGCCTCCGTTGGCGTTAACACTACCCTCGCGCTTTGTATGGGTATTGTTGCGGCTTATCTGGGCTCTAAAGGTGACCCGTTTTTTACCATCTCTGGTGGATTGGCCGGTATCATCTCCGTCGGTGCTGGGCTTGATTTGTATGCGCCCCCTCTGGTGCTGCTGATTGCCTTTATCGGTGCCTTTACCATGCCCTTTGTCGGCAAATTCGTCGAGAAAATGGGCATTGATGATGCGGTTGGGGCCTTTGCCGTCCACGGCTACTGCGGCGTTATTGGCGCAATGGCCGTTGGCGTAATGGCAACCGGGTATTCTGTTGGTACCTTTCCGCCCACCAACTTTATGGCTCAGCTGATTGGCACCTTCCTGTGCACAATTGTTTTGGGGCTGATTCCGGGCTATGGCTGCAGCTGGGTTTTGAAAAAGCTGAATCTACTTCGGGTTCCCCCTGAAGAAGAGATTCAAGGGCTTGATTTGGGCGATTTTGGTTTGCAAGGATATCCCGAATATTCCCTATTGTCAGAGGACTCTATGTCTGAAGAGTCTCTGCACACCACGGTTAACTAATCCCAGCAGTTAGTGTCATTTGGAGAAAAGCTTATGTTTACTTGGTTGTTGGGGGCTGCAAGCCCCTTCCAGACCTGGGAGGAGTTTGAGGGAGCCATAGATGGCCCCACGGGCGGAGCCATTTACACCTTTGCCGATCGCCCCGCCCTGATTGGGATTATGGTCGCTGTTGCGGCGCTGTTGTTCCTGTATTTCATCTATGCGTCCTTCCATATCAGCAGCGGTGAATCGACGGCTAAAAGTCCTAAGATGCTGGGGCTTTTGCTGGTCGCCGGGATGGCGTCAGCCATGGCGTCTCTATATGAAGGCGTAAGCGAACAAAACAAGGTTCGTCAGGCGTCTCGCTCGGGTGAGGTCACCCAAGTTGCCCAAACCAATCGTCAACTGCCAGCGGCCCTGTTTGGCATGGTCGGGCTGTTTGGCATCTCGAAGTCCAAGTCGTCGAAACGCAGGCGCCGTCTGAATCGATAGTGCCCGGCTAAGGCGCGTCCATCGTTCCTTCACACTTAAAGCGTTTGAGCTGTCGAATTTTAGGCGCGGCTCAAGCGCTTTTTTGATTTGAAACTGAGCCTATAGCTTTGGTCAGATTGCGATTTTATATGTGAACTTTGCTGTAGCCGGCAGCAGCGGCGATAAAAGCCTGAAAGATGCTCAACTGGTCGCGATCGGCAATCGCCATCTCAGGATGCCACTGCAGCGCTAATAGCCAGGGATGGTCGGGCCGCTCAATGGCCTCAATCAAACCGTCTGGGGCCTGAGCAACGATTTGCCAGCTGGGGGGTGGGGTTTTGATGGCCTGGTGGTGCCAGGAGACCACGGTGATCTGCTCTGCTTTGACACAGGCTGCTAGGCGGCTATTGGGGCTGACGTTAACGCTGTGGCGAGTGGGCTGGGCGCGGGTCTGCACATTGGGCGGTTCGAGTCGATGGTGAATATCTAGGAAGATATCTGGTACGTGGGGAATTAGCTTATCGCCACCGCTGGCCACATTTAGCACCTGCAAACCGCGACAAATCCCCATGGCAGGAACGGCGGCTTGCAGCACCTGTCGGGCTAGCTTAAGCTCGAAGCGATCGCGCTCCAAATCCAGACTGTAAATCATTGGATGCGGATCTCCCCCAAAGCACTCTGGCGAAATATCCCCGCCCCCGCTAAAAACAATGCCGTCCAGCTTTTGGAGCAAAACGTCGGGATGGGCTTCCCCTGGGGTAAGCAGCACCGGAACCCCACCCGCTAGTCGAACCGCCTCTAGATAGTTGGCATATAGGTGAAATTCATCCTTTGTATTACGCCCGTAGCTGGTAATGCCAATCAGGGGGTGCGACATATCAATGCCTACGGCTGGGACTGACAAAACTGACGCACCGCTCGGACAACGGCCAAATCGGTTTCGCGCTCTCTAAGGGCAATCCACGATTGCAAACGATCAGGAGAGAGTAAAGGAAAGGCCAAACTGCGATCGCTCTCTGAAAAACCAGAAGATTGCAGCTGCAAAATCTTGATCCGTCCCTTTTGATAAACCCAAAGCTCTTGAATGCCCAGGGCCTGATAAATAGCCAGCTTCTGATCTGAAGCATTGGCAATATCGACTTCAATGGCCAAATCGGGAGGCAGGTCGGCAGGAATATCTGGATTTAGACCCTGGATACGATGGGCATTTTGCAGATAAAAGCAGCTATCGGGCTCAATGCCCTTATCCAAATCCTGACGATTCCAGGTTGTTGAGCCCATATCAACAATGTCTAATGCAAGCTCTTCGGCAAGGGTAAAGATGATTTTACTTAGCAGTCGATTAATAATCTCGTGCAGCTTACTGGGCGTGCGAATCTCCAACATCCCAGTGTTATAGGTCAACCGGCTGGCCCGATTGTCACCAAATTCTGCCAAAAGCAATTGATAATGCTGCCAGGTCAGCCCTGCCACAGTTACGGCACTGCCGGGAGACAGCACCAGCTGACTTAAGGGGGTAGCAAGGGTAACGGTCATCAATCACTGGAGAGCGCTTAGGTTATGCGCATCATAGCGTCACAGTGCCTGGTTTATTTCGCTCAGAGACGCTATGGACAAAACACTGCCACTATCTAGACACCACAGTCTGTTTTACAGCCTCTTGCGCAGATGGATTTTGAGCGATCGCATCTTCACAATAGGTGGCGAGGTGAGACGAGCGATCGCCGTCTTGAGTCCACAAAATTGGGAAAAAGGATTCATCCATTACGTTGCTATCAATATGCTTATAGCGGCCATAGATATATCCGGCTGGATGGTCACTAAAATGAGTCTCGGAGCTGATAGTGTGGATGCCCAAACTGCGGCGAGGGTGAGTGGTGCTGAGATTTTTGCCTGAGCCGTGCCAGGTCAAACCGTGGTGAAAGGCACAGCCGCCAGCGGGCACCGTCACGGGGACCGTTTCTGGCTCCGCTACGCCTGCGGCTTTGGCCGTTTGCTGCATCGCCCAGCGGTAGTCCTTTTGCGGCGCGTGAAATTCACCCACCAGAGACGTTAGCAGAGGCCAGTGGTGAGAACCACGGATATATTGCAGGGTGCCGATTTCTAAGTTGACATCGTCTAGGGCAATCCAGCAGGTAATCATTTCATTGGGAGCCAGGTAGTCGATATAGGCACCGTCCTG
>JBCDFX010000468.1:0-3526 GCA_039177155.1 Cyanobacteria bacterium P01_H01_bin.119 | reverse complement strand
GGCGCCTGTCTCGGTTGACTGTGACAACGTCTGGTTTTGGTATGACCTACCGGAAAATCTGCATCAGAACAATACACAATCTCACGTTTCTGCGACCCTCAAATCCATCTCTTTCCATCTACCTGCGGGCAACGTTTTGGGGATCTTGGGTCACACGGGTAGCGGAAAAACCACGATCGCCCGTTTGCTGCTCCGGTTTTATGACGCTCAACGGGGGGAGATTCGCATTGGAGACCAGGCGATCGCCCAGATTTCTTTATCCGACCTGCGGCAGCGGATTGGCCTAGTCACCCAGGATGTGCAGCTCTTTCAGGCTAGCGTGCGGGATAATCTGACGTTTTTTAGTTCTGCTATTGCCGATGATGAGATTCTACGCGCGCTCAAGCGATTGGGCCTGGGCAGCTGGTTTAAGGCACTCCCCGCTGGGCTAGATACGATGTTGAGCTCCGATAGCGGCGGTCTGTCGGCAGGGCAGGCTCAGCTGTTAGCCTTTGCCCGAGTCTTTCTCAAAAATCCGGCCCTAGTGATTTTGGATGAAGCCTCATCGCGGCTTGACCCGACCACTGAAACCTTGATCGAACGGGCTGTTGATACCCTGCTTGCCCGTCGCACCGGCATTATCATTGCCCATCGCCTCACAACCCTGCAAAGAGCCGATCAGATTTTGATTTTGGAAAAAGGACGGGTGGTGGAATATGGCGATCGCGCCTCGCTGATGCAAACCCCCGATTCTCGCCTGGCACGGTTGCTGAAACTGGGCTCATCCTCGTTTCCATCCCAGACGTATTGAGGAGTTGATGATGACGCGGCACGCTTCGATCGGGTCCCTAATATGGCAGATGATTGGCTACGCCCGACGACTTTACACGGTAGATGCCCTGCTATGGCTACTGATTACTGGACTGCCAGCCATCCCAGGGATTTTGATCCAGCAGTTTTTCAATGCGCTCACCCATCAAGCCATCCTTAACCGCTCGGCCTGGGTCTGGATTGCCCTAGTGCTTGCCGTTGGCTTAGCTCGCGTTGCGGTCATCTTAACGGGCAGAATCACTAAGACGCAGCACCGCTTTACCATGAGTACCCTTGTGCGTCATAACCTACTGCAAGGAGTTATGCAGCGTCCTGGAGCAGAACCTTTGCTCCTGGGCCATGCCCGTCGTCCGATTTCCCCGGGTGGCGTGATTAGCTTTTTTCGAGAAGATGCCAGCCAGATTGAAGATACCGTTGTAGGCACAAACGAAATTTTTGGGGCCGGCGTCTTTGCCCTAGGGTCTTTGGGCGTATTGCTAAGCGTCAATGTCAGACTGACCCTATTGGCATTTTTGCCATTGATAGTCATGGCGACGGTTCTCAACCGCATTACCGATCGCATTAAGCGCTATCGGCGGGTGAGTCGTCAGGCGACACAGCAGGTTACCAGCATCGTGGGAGAAGTCTTTGCATCGGTGCAGGCTATCAAAGTTGCTGGGGCAGAAGATGCGGTTCTAGCCCATTTGAAACAGATAGGCGATCGCCGCCAACAGTTAATGGTGCGGGATCAATTGCTTGCCACACTTTTAACATCAAGCTTTGGCAGCCTGGTAAATGTTGGCATTGGCGTGATTCTGTTAGTCACTGCCCAGGCCATGGGCTCACCCACCCAGCCTTTCACCGTGGGAGATTTTGCCCTCTTTGTCTACTCCGCCTCTTATATCACCTACTTTATGCGTTTTTGGGGTGGCATGCTGACCTTGACGAAGCAAAGCGAAGTCTCATTTGAACGGATGGCAGAACTCGTCGATGCAGAGGCCCAGGCCATTGTTGCCCACAACCCCCTCTATCTCAAGCCGATTCTGGGTCAGGCTCCTATCCAGCCAGCCCAGCCAGCGCTGTCAACCCCAAACGGCCAGGATGATGCGCTCCAGGAGCTGATCGCGCAGAATTTGACCTACCACTATCCGGGTACCCAGAAGGGGATTACCGACGTCTCCCTACGGATCACGCGAGGCAGCTTTACCGTTATTACCGGCCCAGTCGGGGCCGGAAAAACGACGCTGCTCCGGGCTTTGCAAGGGCTCCTACCGCTACAATCGGGAGACATCTACTGGAATGGGAGGCGAGTTTTAGACCCCGCGGAGGTTTTTGTGCCGCCGCGCAGCGCCTATACCCCCCAGGTGCCGCAGCTGTTTAGCACCACCCTGCGGGACAATATTTTGCTGGGGTTAGATGGCGACGATGCAGCGCTCCACCAAGCCATTAGCCTTGCGGTTTTTGACCAAGACCTCGCCGCTATGCCTGACGGCCTCCGCACCGTTATTGGCCCCAAAGGCATGCGGCTTTCGGGAGGACAACTGCAGCGTGCCGCTGCCGCCCGCATGGTTATTCGCCGTCCTGACCTGCTGATTTTTGACGATCTTTCCAGCGCCTTGGATATCGAAACCGAGCAGAAGCTTTGGACGCGCCTTTTTTCTAATGGGGAGGCTGCTCCGGGTTCAATGCCTTACGCTCCCACGTATCTAGTGGTTTCTCATCGTCGCGCCGTGCTGGAACGGAGCGATCGCATTATCGTTCTCAACCAGGGCAGAATCGAGATGGAAGGGACCTTTGATGAATTGCCCGTCGGTTAAGTTGAGAATAATTGTCATTTAGGATAAGGTCATAAATACTAAAAATCGTCTCTCTGCCTACGCTTCTGGCTTAACTCTGATGACCATTACCCTTACACAGCAAAACTATTGGGAGTTGGTGCAGCAAACCCGAGAAATAGATGCGGCTTCAGGCCAGCCCAATCACAGTCATTCTGACAAGCACGATATCACCTGGAAATATCCCAAACCGCTGGGGGCGGGGTATTACCGAAAAATTCGCCTCCGCAAGGGACTGGTTATAAGTATCGCCGACTACCAGACCTACGACGATATCACTATTCTTAATCCAGATCGAAAGCATCCTTTAGAGCTGGCCTATATTCTGGCTGGAGCAATGTCCTGTGATTCAAGACCTCTTGTAGCCGGACACCATAGCTTTTGCGGAAGCGGTATGGCCCCCAACGAGATTGTTAAAGAGCCGACTCAGCAGCGCATAGTTAAGGTAGATTGTCATCTTGAGCCATCGCTTTTAGGGCAGTGGATAAGCGGCGAGCCAGATCATCTGCCTGCCGAGTTTTCTCACCTAAGCAAACCATCGGATCAGACCTATTACACGCAAACCAGCACAACAACAACCGCTATGCATCGGGCGGTGCAGGATATCTTGCAGTGTCCGTTTCAAGGCTTAGCGCAGCGGATGTATCTAGAAGGCAAAGTGTGGGAGCTAATGGCGCTGCAGCTGGCTCAAACCCTGGAGATGCCCCAGCCCAATCAGGGACCTAAACCGCTTAAGTCAGAAGATATTGAACGGATTCACTATGCCAAAGAGGTGCTAACCTCTCGGCTAAACAATCCGCCGTCTTTAATTGAGCTAGCCCGGCTGGTCGGCATTAACGACTGCAAGCTAAAGGCGGGGTTTCGTCAGGTATTTGGCACTACCGTATTTGGCTATTTGCAAG
>JBCDFX010000467.1:0-3529 GCA_039177155.1 Cyanobacteria bacterium P01_H01_bin.119 | reverse complement strand
GTCCTCCCTTGTTGAACTGGCGTTGGCTCTCAACGCGAATTAACGTCCGTAGACCTGGCTAATCGGGAATATTATCTAAAGTGGTGCACAGACTCACTACCCGGTGTTCAATCCGTCCGTGTCTGATTGATTTGCTGATAGCTGTCCTCGACTACGGTTTCACCCGGTAACGCTTCCACTCCAAAGAATTACGCCAAGACCCCTGAGTGCGCTTGATAACTCAGGTTCAGCAGGACTCGCTGAATCGTACTGTGTAAAGGAAGCCGTTGCCGGGGAGATTAAAGAGTTCACGGTCGTGCTTCGTGCCACTTTTCATCTAATCGATCGTGGAAATTTCTTTCCCAAATAGGATTAATTAGAGTGTGAGTTGCAATTCGATGCGTAATCTCACAGCATTTAGGCAAATCAGGCTGCTTATTGTGCCATGCATACAACATTGCCAGGAAGATATCGCAGCAAGACATTTGAGGCCCAAGCAGGAATTCGTCTTTATGAATTATTTCTTCTAACAGTAAAAAAGCCTTATGCACTCTTTTTCTTGCGCTCATTTTTACACTCAAGGCCATCCCAGTTTTTATGGCTGTGTCAATAACAGCTTCGCGAGCAGATAACTCGGTATTTGAGCTGGATGAGAAATCAAAATATCTATATGGATAACTTTGTCTTAATATGCCTTCGTAAATATTTACTGACATAAAAATACTCCATCTAAGAAATGAAGCATAGTCGTTATTCCATAGATTTGGGCCGCTATGACATGCATTTTCACTTTGAGTAAGATAGCAAATAATAGCCGCTACTTCCGTTAGTACTTTGCCATTTGGTACTTCTAATACAGGCACCTGCCCCCACGGATTGATATGCGCAATACGTTCTTGTACAGGAGTATTGGGTTTAGATTCAATTGGTTCGTACGTATATTCCAATCCGGCTAATTCCAGAGTCGCTTCGACGACAAATCCGCCAGAGCCTAATCTATTGTGCAGAATATAGCTCATGGATTGAGTCTCCTATGAGTAGTAAGCGTCCCCTGAGCGAAGTCGTTGGCGAAGCCTTCCCGGAGGGAATAGGGACGCTTTGGCTGGGTTATAGCTTCGACTCCGCTCAGCTAGCGATGTGTATGGGACGGTTACTATAAGTATTGGTTCTCTATCATCATATGATCGTCTATTTAGTCTAAAAATTCTTCTTGCGGCACCGCCTACCCCGAAAAGTGATTCTATCGCCGCAGGTAGCTGTGAAATATATTGCAGGGCTAGGGCAGCGGTAAATGGTGCCCCCGCCGCTGAAGGCTGGTAAACCTGGTAAAGGTCAAGCTATCCCTTCAGGAGCCGCCGCGATCGCGGCCTGTTTTAAGCCGTTACAGGGGGTTGCCGGCATTGGAAAAGCTTACCCTCGCCGCTGCAAGCCTGATTAAGAATCGCAATAAGGTTTGTGGTGCGATAGTTTGCAAACGTAGGTCATGGCATAATCCACTCTCAAATGTGTGTTCGGCTGGGGTCAACTCAGCGCCATCTTGGGAGAAAGTTTGTGTTTAACCTAAAACTATTGTGCTTTGGGACAATCGCCATCGCCCCGGTATTCGTTGAGCCCGCTGCAGCGAACAGCCTTAGATACGGGGAAACTGCAGCCGAGGAAACCTATTACCTCTCCTCTGAGCTGGCCGGGCGCAGCGTTGGCTCAGACCAAGAGGCTGCTACGGTGGAATATCTCACCAACCGCCTGATAGAACTAGGCTATGACCCGATCCTGCAGCCCTTTACCTACAATTTTGGGGGGACTACCCTGACCTCCTACAACGTGATTGCGGAACGTCAGGGCACTTCTGATAAACACATTATCCTCGGGGCTCACTACGACACTGACCCTAGCAGCGCCACGTTAGATCGTTCAGCGCTGGAGGGCACTAACGATAATGCCTCTGGGGTCGGCGTGCTGCTAGAGCTAGCCGAAAGACAGGTGCAAGACCCTACAGTGACCAGCAAGTTTGTCTTTTTTGGGGCTGAGGAAATTGGCCTTATAGGCTCAGATTTTTACGCCAACTCCCTATCAGAGGATGAAATCGCCGATAGTCTGTTTATGCTTAACCTCGACAGCTTGATATTTGGCGATTTTATGTATTTCAATGCCGGACGGGGCGCGACGGATAATCCGGATTGGTTTGAGTACCGCGACCTGGCTCTAGAAATTGCGGCTGAAAATGATATCGATGCCCGCACTAATCCGGGTTTAAACGATTTTTACCCGGCCGGAACCGGCTGCTGTAGCGACTTAGAATCTTTCGACTTCTTAATGCCGGTGCTGGCCGCCGAGGCCACCAACTGGAGCATTGGCGAACTCGATGGTTTCACCCAAACCGCCGATCCCCGTGTGCCCAATGGCCGCACCTGGCACGATCCGGCAACGGATAACCGGGCGTTTATCAACGAGATTTTTCCAGGTCTAATTGAAGAGCGCACCCGCAACTATACGCTTGTGCTAGATAAGCTCCTCGTTGAGGTGAATGCTAGCCAGGCTGCGGTGCCGGAACCAACAAGTGCGATCGCGCTGGTATTGGTGGCCGGAGGTGGCTTGATACTGCGGCGACCCAAAAAAGCCCTGAGGACGATATCGCGCCGACTGTAACGTTGAGTATTTTTGGATTTACAATTGCTGACGATAACCCAGTGCGGTGAGCAATCTGACCAAAGCCGTAGTCCGTCTAGAATAAAGCTGCAGGCCAGATTGCTTATAAACTTAGCCCTCCAGAGATACTGGGCACGATAAGCAATCTGGCCAATGCTATGGCGAGCTACTTATGGCTTTGCTGACGGCGCTTGAGCGCCCCAGTCCCTAAGCTGCCCATAGCCAACAGCCCCAGAATGGCTCCTGGCTCCGGCACAGACTTAATAGGTTCGTCCACCACTTTGGCGGCAAACAGGCGACCCTCACCACCAGCAGGATAGTCCTCAGCGGTGATGGTGCCCCCCAGTTCGTCGGAGATGTAGTTTGCCAGTGCTTCCTGGTAAGACACCGGCAATTGAGTGCGGGGGTTATCGCCGATGGGGTAGTCGTCACCCCCGCGAGCCGAGAAGCTGTTGGTGGCAATGGCGATAGTGGGTGCCCCGTCGACTAGCTGACCGTTTTTAACAATCTCAGTACCGTCATCCAGGGTGATGCTGACGATCCGGCTAAAGGGATCAGACTCTAGATCAAAGCCAACCTTGACGCCAGAGACCTGAGCAAAGCGACCATCTACCCCCTCGACATTGCTGACCGCATTCTCGAAGAAGGCCAGAAGCTGGGCGGGGTCGATATCTTCAACCACCGTCACAAAGTTAGCAAAGG
Source organism: Cyanobacteria bacterium P01_H01_bin.119 (assembly GCA_039177155.1). Lineage (GTDB taxonomy): Bacteria > Cyanobacteriota > Cyanobacteriia > Phormidesmidales > Phormidesmidaceae > JBCBZT01. The sequence continues at coordinate 202 of JBCDFX010000467.1, read as the reverse complement.
GCAAGATATTAATGGTGTCGGCAATGGAGATAACCTCACCCGGTTCAAAGGTGTTGCTGTTGCGGATACCACCGCCGTTTTGGACGCCGATCAGAGGGGTATCAAAGCTATCAATCAGCTGCTCAGCCTGCCACAGCAGCGCATCAGAAACCAGGTTTCCGATATTGGTTTCAATCGTGCGAATATCATTGCGCACACCGTT
>JBCDFX010000466.1:0-3539 GCA_039177155.1 Cyanobacteria bacterium P01_H01_bin.119 | reverse complement strand
TCTGGATTTTCCTCCGCAATCCAGATATTCAAGCTTTGAGATCCTACCTCAAGCAGGAAATTGATCCCGTTGTGCGGGCCACCGCCGCGTCTTTGATGCTGAAATACGGCAATAGCCAGCAGCGGGCCGAGGCCACCAATACCCTGCGCCAAATGCTCACCCATCCCCAAGAGCGGGAGCGAGTAATGGGCTGCCGCGCTCTGGGAGAAGCCAGATATATGCAGGCGCTGCGTCTCTATATTCCCGATTTACTGCGGGATGACTCTCTGCGGGTGCGCCGGGCACTGCTAGAGGCGATCGCAGCCACCCATTTAGAAGAGTACTATCCCTCATTGCTGAGGGCGCTGCAGTACAAATCGACCCGCAGTGCAGCGGTGCAGGCCTTAACCCGGTTGGGCAACGAAGTGCTGCCCCTGCTAATCCGCCTCGCCGAGGACGCCTATCAGCCCGATTTGATTCGCAATCAGGCGTGGACTGTGATTGGGCAGATTGGCACCCCTGAAGCGCTCAGTCTTTTGGTCTCCAATTTGCTGACCTCCTGGGGCCAGACCCGGCACAATATTTTGCGAATTCTCACTCGCCTTTCTCAAGAAACTGGCCTTAAACGAACCGCAGGTATCGATGCGGCCCTCGATCAATTGGGTCGTCCCGGAATTGAGCGGCTGATTGACCAGGAGCTAACCTTTATTGGCCAAGTTTATGCCGGGCTGCAAGATTTAGACGAATCTGCGGTGAGCGGGCGCTCGGCCAAGCTCCTACGCAATGCTCTGCACGATATGATTACAGACGCGGTCAGCCGGCTCTTCAGCCTGATGCGGTTTTTATATCCAGTCAGCGCTGTTCAGGCAGCTCAGGTCAGCCTGCAAGGGTCTAGCGCCACCCGCGCTAGAGGCATCGAGATTTTAGACAATACGGTTGATATTCCTAACAAGCGAGCTTTGTTGAGCATTTTAGATGGACGCAGCACTGCTGAAAAAATTCAAAGCTTGAGTCTTCTGATTCGCTACCAGCCGATGACGCCTCTGCAGCGACTCCACTACTTGCTCGATCTGCGCTATTTTTTATCCGACTGGAGTTTTGCCTGCTGTGTTCACTTGGCCCGTCAACAGCGATGGCAGCTACAAACGGCCCATGTTTTGGCGGGGTTAAACCATCCGTCTAGCTTTATTCGCGAGGCGGTTTTGTCTTATTTAAAGATGGCTTCGCCACGCACCCTGAAGACGCTGCTGCCGCAGATGAAGCAGGATCCCGATCCCCTAGTTGCCGCTCAGGTGGCTCAACTGATGGCCACGTTAGAGCCTTCCCCTTGAAGTGGATTGAGATTCCTCTAGTAAAATTAACAGTGATCAGAGGGCGCTAAATCGATACCATTGGCCAGGTGGTTGACGGCACCGAGTATCTGAAAAATGCTGATTTCACTAGCTATCTGGCTTGCAGTCCTGCTTTAAAACAGACTAACGACTGCGACATCTTGCAAAATCACGCTACGTAAGGGCGATTGGCAGATTGGGCCGCATGGCTAACATCAAGCTGAGATTGAGAAAAGCGCTCCGCGTTAAAAGTCGGCCTCTGCTATCTGGCTGGTCGAGGCGACTGCCAATTGGGGGATATATTGCTGTCGTTATCAGCTTTGCCCTAGGCTATCGGCTGCTGGTATGGCTGGTGTTTCAGTTTCCCCTGGTGGATTCTAGCCGTCCCCTGCCGCTCTGGCCCCCTGCTGCTTATAGCCAGCTAATTTTGCTCCTGCTAGGGCTGCGATTTTGGCCCGCGATTTTTTTGGGCTCCCTGCTAAATGCGGCCTACTCTGGCCAGCCCCTTTGGATGGATGGCGCGATCGCCGCAGTTAATAATACCATTCAGGCTCTACTAGGCGCTTGGATACTGCTGCGTTTAGGGTTTTCAGCCCGTTTAGATCACCTGCGAGATGTGGGGCTATTAATCCTTTTTGGCGCGCTGCTGCCTGCCACCGTTAGCGCCACCTTTGGGGTGCTGAACTGCTGCTTTAATCCTGAACTTGGCCTCGAAGAGCTGAGGCGAACTTGGTTTTTCTGGTGGATTGGCAATGTCAGCAGCGTATTAATTTTATTTCCGGCGGTGCTGCTGCTACCGGAGTGGCCCAGGCAGATTAGATCAACGTCGCTGCGCCTGATTGCGCTGGCCTGGATGGTGAGTCTCGGACTGCTAAGCTGGCTGGTCTTTAGCCCACCGATTGGGTTTCGAGCCAGCACTTTCCCACTGGAATATTTACCGTTTCCCTTTGCCGTTTGGGGTGCCTTAAGATTTGGCCCCTCTGGCGCTGCTGCCGCGATTTTGATAACCGCAGGGTTTGCCTGCTTAGGCTTTAGCCAAGGAAATGGACCATTTTTCCCCAATCCGACCCTGCTCTCAGGAACACCAGAATCTCAGGCATCTCTGGCTTTAATGGCGCTGTCAGTCTATATCAGCGTATTTGTAACAACCGCCTTGTCCCTGGCCGCCAGTATGGCCGAACACAACCAGGCCCGCACCGATTTGCTGGCAGAAAAAGATAAGTCTGAGCGGCTGTTGCTCAATATCTTGCCGCAGCCGATTGCTGTGCGCCTGCTGGAGCATCAGGAACAGACTATTGCCGATCAGTTTGCCGAAGTGACAGTGCTGTTTGCCGATATTGTGGGCTTTACCCGCCTGTCGTCTGATTTGCCGCCGCAGGTTGTGGTAAACATGCTAAACGACATTTTTTCCACTTTTGATCGCCTCGCCGATCGCCATGGGCTCGAAAAAATTAAAACCATTGGAGATTCTTACCTGGTGGTAGGCGGCTTACCCACCCACCGAGACGATCACGCCGCTGCGATCGCCGCTATGGCTTTAGATATGCAGGCCGCCGTTGAGCAGTTTAATCAGCACGGCAACCATCCTCAGACGTTTAGAATTCGCATCGGTATCAACACCGGGCCGGTGGTTGCCGGGGTAATCGGCACCAAAAAGTTTATTTACGACCTGTGGGGCGACACTGTAAATATCGCCAGCCGTATGGAGTCTATGGGAATTGCCGGTGAAATCCAGGTTACCCAGGCGACCGGCAACTTGCTTAAAGACCTCTATCAGCTCGAATATCGGGGCGAAATCAAAGTCAAAGGTAAAGGCTTAATGGGCACCTACTGGCTCCGCGATCGCCATTCTATGCTCAATATGTCGTAGAGGCTTAATATTGCCCCCGATTGATGGTGTAGCGCCCCGCTGTCAGATTGCTTTTGCGCTAACGACTCCAGCGATGCTGGATGCGGTGAGCAATCTGACCAAAGCACTAGGGGCTGTCATCATTTAGCGGTCAAGTCTTTATGCGGAAGGTATTTCAGCCCCTAGTTTGTTATGTGGGGCGGGCGCGCTAATGCTTATACCGGAAACACTCTGGTTTTATACCAATCGTCCATGACGCTGCCGCGACACCCCCAGCAATGAAAAGGAGTATAACGGGTGTAGCGCTTCACAGAGGTCGGCAAGAAACTGGTGTCGTCAGAACCCGTATACCAATCTGACCGAGCTTCCTGGGGTAGCCC
>JBCDFX010000465.1:0-3539 GCA_039177155.1 Cyanobacteria bacterium P01_H01_bin.119 | reverse complement strand
GGCTCTCTTTCTGCATCCTGGGCAAGGGCTGACGCGAGACCTCTGCCGATGGTGCTGAGCAATGCCAAGCCAGCGATCGCCATCACCAACTCCTGAGGCAAGGCGGTAAAGAGGGCTCCCACAGTGGCCCCAAAAATGCCGATTACCAGGTACAAACCCCCAGCCGTGACGGCAGCAACGTAGCGCTTGCTAGGGTCTTTGTGGGCTTCTGGCCCCATGCAAATGGCGGCAGTGATGGCAGCAAGATTGAGGGCAAAAGCGCCAAAGGGGGCGAGTACAAAGGTGGTAATCCCCGTCCAGCTTATTAGAGGAGAAATTGGAATGCGATCATAGCCGGAGGCCCGCAATACCGCGACTCCGGGCACATTTTGGGAAGCCATGGTGACGGCAAACAGCGGCAGGGCAATACCGACGATCGCCCCCACTGAAAATTGCGGTCGGGTCAGTATGGGGGTCGCCAACTCTAGCCTCAGGGCGTCGAGTTGCAGCGTGCCCTGCAGGGCAGCGATCGCGATGCCTCCAGTTAGTGCGGTCAATACGGCATAGCGAGACCACCAGCGATAGCCCATCAAGTACAGACAAAACATGGCGAAAACTAGCCCAAAGCGAGTTTCCATCGCCACAAAAATATTCAATCCAAAGCGCAGGAGTACCCCCGCTAATAATCCTGCCGCCATCGACAGGGGCAGGCGATTCATCACGCGCTCAAACCAGCCGCTGAGGCCGCAAAGCGTCATTAGCAAAGCTGAAATCAGAAACGCGCCAATGCCTTCCGCCATCGAAACATTGGTCGCTGAGGTAATCAGCATCGCCGCTCCTGGGGTGGACCAAGCCGTGAGCACGGGGGTGCGATAGCGCAGCGACAGCAAAATAGTTGCCAGGCCGTTGCCAATACCCAGCGCCCACATCCAAGAGCCGATTTCTGCTGGGGTTGCGCCGAGAGTCTGAGCGGCCTGAAAGACGATGACGGCGGCGCTGGAGTAGCCCACCAGCACGCTGACAAACCCCGCAATGACCGCAGAAATAGAGGCATCCTGCCCAAGCGCAACAATGGGCTTAAATCCAGTCATGGAAATCTCTTCGGTTGATGATTGCCCTAACCTATCAACGGCTGCGTTAGCGGTCTTGCACAGAACTGCGCTGACGATATTGCCCCGGTGTAACGCCAAAGACTCGCTTAAAACTGCGGGTGAAATGGCTTTGGTCAAAAAATCCGGTGGCGATCGCAATCTCTGCTAAAGACTGCGATGTTTGCAGTGCTTGCTTGGCTTTCAGCAGTCGGATTTGCTGCTGGTAGCGGTGCGGAGGCAGTCCCCACTGGCGGTGAAAGCTGCGAATCAAATAGTAGGAACTTAGATTGCTGAGCTGGCTTAGGGTGGCAATCGAGATATTCTCGGCGTAGTGCGCTTCCAGATATTCCCGCACCCGGGCTACCGCCTGCGACTCTTGCCCGGCTGGCTTGAGGGGGGCTGTGACGCTGTGATGCTGCAGTAGCTGCGATAGGAACGCCAGCAACAGGGACTGTTGAGTCAACAGCGATTGAGCCTGATGTAGCGCTTGAAACGCTTGCCAAAAGAGCGATCGCAGCCTGAGGTTATGCACCACTGGAGCGCCAAACACGGGCAGGGACTGATCAGTCTGCTCTAGCTGCGCCAACAGCGACGTCATTAAGGGGAGACTAATGTAAAAATTGCGAAAGCCCCAGCCGCGATCGTCAGCCGCTTGCCCTGTATGCACCTCGCCAGGATTTAGCAAGTTGAAACTGCTTGGCGGATTATCAATCAGATTGCCGCGAAATAGGCTTTGCCCCAACCCCGTCTCATTTAGGCCGATGGTGTAAGCATCATGAAAATGCTTGTCGAAAGCGTACCGCCATAGATGGGCCTGAAATAGCTCCAGCCCCGCAAACTGGGGGGTCCATAGTTGGGCAAATTCAATCGAGCGAGACATGGAATAGGAAATGGCTATGAGCAGGGAGGGGCGCTGGTAGTCTCTCGGCTTTCCCGACTTTCTCCGCCGCTGCTGCTGTCGTCAACGCTATGATTTGCTGGCTGTAAAAAGGGTAATCCAGTTATACGACGCGGCACCAGTTTACGATGCGGCATCAATGAAGTTACAGAGAGGTCCGCGATCGCGCCGCCAGCTGAATTAGCCCACAGTCACCAACTCGGAACTAAAGATAGAGCATTGATAGTGCACTTGGCGATCGCAAGCCTCTAGCAAGCCTAAGATAGTGGCATCGCTCAACATCGTGAAGCGGTGGGTGATTTCAACGTAGCGACTCAAGTATTCCAGATAATAGGCCTGCTGCTGCTGCCGCGAGATATCCGGCGCTACCGGCACGACGAAATCATAATCGTCAATGACCCGATTTTTCCCATTGCAGTTATTCGCCGTCAAATCAACGCGGCAGTTTTCGTAGGCCAAAAAGCAGTGAATTTGAGGAATAAAATCAAGACCATAGGGATGAATGATGTCATTGACGCCGGTGACGATCGCATCGTTGAGGCGATAAAAGCCTAAATTTTTATAAATCGGTAAATTATGTTCAGCCGCTAAACGGGCGATCGCTCCGTGCTTAGTTGTACAGTTGCCTTTTCTCTCATCAAATAAAATTTGGGAGTCCTCGCTGCTGGTGTTGGGGCCATAGGGCAAATCCTGAGTCCATTGACACGCTTCATGCAGCGTTCTCAGACCCTGGGCGAGATAGGCTTGAGAAATAGGGCCGTGGGCTTTAAGGGTGACGTTTGGCAGGACAATAATAGGGTGCATTTTAAAGATGGAAAATGATATCGACAAAAATTAGGGACTCGCTCTTTTATGGTAAGTGTTAGCCCATGGCGTGAATTCTTTAGAGAAGCCAAAGAAGCCTGAGGGCGATCGCCCCCCAAGCTTCTTTAAGTTTGGGCTCGTTGTTCCTGTTGTCAGGCGCGATTTGAGCAGACGTTTTTCCAGTTCTCAATCATTCAAACTGTCAGATTGCCGCTAGGCAAAGACCTGTCGGCCTTCGAAGCGACCAGTTTGCACATAATGCTGGAAGCCGTTGGGAATTAGGCCACTGTCTACAGCGGCTTTCACATCGCCATTAATGCCGAGATAGCTCGACTCCAGATAGAGGGCGCTGGGCCGTCGACCTTCAAACTGGCCGCTTTCAATAAAGTGCTGATAGGCGTCAATACCAGCCGCTGCCACATCAGGGTTCGTTTGCAGATAGAACTGCTCGTTGAACAAGGCCAGGTTCGGCAGGCGATTTTCATCCACCCCAGCCAAAACGTAGTGCTGGAAAGCGCTCCCGACACTTCCATTACTAACTGCAGCGGCGACATCAGGGTTATTTATCAGATAATCACTCTGGTCAAAGAGCACGCTAGGATCGCGCCCCTCCAGATGGCCAATGGCCAGGAAATGCTGCAGGCCACTGGTTAGCGTGCCGTTGGCGATCGCCGCCGCAATATCAGGATGTCGCGCGCGATAGAAGGCCTCGTTGTATAGCGCGCTGGGATTACGCACTTCATCACCTTTGGCCTTAACGAAGGGCG
>JBCDFX010000464.1:0-3540 GCA_039177155.1 Cyanobacteria bacterium P01_H01_bin.119 | reverse complement strand
TTGATGGCCGGATCGACCGCCGGACTTGAACCGGGCTGTGGATCAGAAGCAGACATGGGCCAGTTAGAGTGGAGGGATGACTCCTTATACCGCAAGTTAACGGATGAATCGGGGAGAGACTTAAAATTTGCCCATGGCGAGCACAACATTTTGCCCCCCAAAACCAAAGCTAAAACAGAGGGCGTGGCGACTCTCTTGCTGCCGGGCAGCCTGAACAAAGTTGAGGTCAAAAGCGGGCGATCGCAGCCCCACACAGGGCGGCAAGTAGCGATCGCGCAGCGCCAGCAGGCAAAAAGCCGCGCCCAGCGCCCCCGATGCCCCCAGGGTATGGCCTGTGGCCCCCTTGGTAGAGCTGACGGCGGGGCCGTGGGGAAAACAGCGCTGAATTAGCTCAGCTTCGTTTTGATCATTAAGCTCGGTGCTGGTGCCGTGGGCGTGGATATAGTCCACTGCGCCCTTCTCTATTCCGCTGCGGACTAAGCACTGCCGAATTGCGGAAACGCCCGCGCTGCGGCTGGGATCGGGCGCGCTGACATGGTGACCGTCGGCGGTGGCCCCAAACCCCAAAATGGTGCCGTAGACTTTGGCACGACGGGCGATCGCAATCGGTTCAGCCTCTAACACCAACACTGCAGCGGCCTCTCCCAGCACCAGACCCTCACGGCGACGATCAAAGGGGTAGCAGCCGGTCTGTGCTAGCGCCCCCATTCGTTCAAATCCGGCTAGGGTCAGCGGCGTAATGGGCGCTTCTACCGCACCAACTACCACGCGATCGCAGCGGTTATTCCAGATTAGCTCGCAGCCTTGGATAATGCTCCACAGCCCTGTGGCGCAGGCGGCCATCGGTGCCAGCAGTGGTCCTGTCGCCTGTAGGTAGCGGGCCACCGCGATCGCGGGCATATGGGGCAGCGTTGCCATCCAGCCCGGCCCGGTTGACTTCTGATCGGCATGTAATAGGTTGGGGAGATTGCCCCTAAGACGCTCCCACGAGCCCTGATGGCCCCGGCTCGATCCAATCACAACGCCCCAGTCCTCCTGAGGGAGGGTAGCAGCGTCCTGAACGGCTTGAGCGGTGGCTTCCAGAACCAGAGGTTCTAGCTCGGCCGGATATTTTCCCAGCCTGGCCAGAGGATAGACGCCGAGTTCCCTAAAGGGCTGCCCCAGGGCGATCGCCGTTGTACCGGCCAGTAGAGCCTCCCAGGTTCTGACGGTATGGCCCAAAGCAGAAACTAATCCAATTCCCGTAACGCAAACCTTTGACACGGCAGGGCGTTAGCCATCACTCACCAAATTATCTAGCCCTGACACCACAGTGGCAGCCTCCACGCGATCGCCCTGCTGAATTTGATCGACCACGTCCATCCCCTCAATCACGCGACCAAAAACCGCATAGTCACCATCTAAAAACGGCAGTTCGGCCAACGTGAAATAAAACTGAGCCGAGGCAGAATTGGGAGCCTGAGAGCGCGCCATTGCAATGACTCCCCGCTCGTGGGCAAGCTCCGGTGGCTGAGCTACCCCCGCCATTCTCAATGTCTGGCCATAAACCGGCTCCTCGGCCCCTGCGGGCTTAATTTCTAAGGGAATATAGCGGGGACGCTCGGTGTCTGGATCGACAAAGCTACCCGTTCCCAACTGCTGAGGCGGCACGCTGGGATCAACGCTGATCGGATCGCCCCCCTGTACCACAAACGGATCTGGTTCCCGAATTACCCTGTGAAATACCGTGCTGTCGTAAACGCCTCGATCAACTAAATCGACAAAATTTCCGGCCGTTACGGGAGCCTGAGCACCATCTAGCTCTATAACAATAGTGCCGCCGTTGACCGTCATTTCTACAGTGGCAGTGCCTTCAAGCACCGGCAATTCAGACGCTTCCGATGCCGTATCTGTAGGCTCAGACCCTTGAGACTCAGCCGGGTCAGCCGCTGTCTCTGTAGTGGTATCGCCATTGCTGCCCGCTGCGGTGGGAGGCTGGTCCGCACTGTTGCAGCCGCTGATCAGAACAGCGATCGCTAAAACACCCGCCAGTAAATAAGACGAGACACGTCTAATCGATAAAGTCACGATGTATTGCTCCTAAATGCTTAAAGTCTTCTTTAAAGACCTTCTAGGGGTACCGACAGAAAGCGAGCGAGCTCAGCGCCCTGATTTTCGATATCAGAAAGAGCCATCGGTTGGCCAACCCGCGTTAAGGGGATATCTCTACGGCCTTTGACCTTCAAATACAGCGCCCGCTCTGGGTTAAGTCCTTCCTTGAGCGTTACCTTCACCGACTGCACTGCCGAGAGTGGCTCCTCAATCAGAATGGTACGATTTTTACCCCAAAAGCCTTTTCTGAGGATGCGCAGCTTCCTTGTCTGCTTGTCAAATTCATTAAAGCCGCCGCCAACATCCAATCCAACGATTGTCCAGAGGTAGGCAGCGATCAGCGACCCTACGATGCCGTAAAAGCCCATGGCAATGCCCTGAGGAATAAAAATAAGCTGGGTCGGATCTGAAATCGGCAGCAGATTTTTGCCCAAATAGCTGGATATCCCCGCCAGAAAAAATCCTACGCCACCGATGGTGGTTACCGCAGCCCACCAGATATTGCTCAATCGGCGGGCCCCCAAAACTTTTCTGTAAAGCCTTGTGGAGTCAAGGTTGGCTTGATCGGTAGACAGAGGAGATGAAGTCATAGGCATAATTACAAGAGCTAATCCCACCCTAGCAGGCGACAGCCATTGCCCCATTGAAATACTTCTAATGAGATATTCAGTTGAGCTGTGACAGGTGAAATAAAGTAGAGGCTAATGTTAAGGGGCTGTCCTCAGTTAGATATTCAACTTTTGCTATAGCTAGGATCTCAGACCCTAGCCAGTTGATTGGAGCGGGCGTGTTTACAGCTTGCCGCGTCAGGCTTTTGCGCCTAAATGATGACACGCCCTAGCGATCGCCTCCAAAAACCAGCCAAAAGCTCAGAGAAATCTGAAATAGCTCTACAGCATAGCCGAATGCCATCCCGCCAAGCAGAGTGAACCCAATCTAAATTTTATTTGGCTGGGGCAAAAAATGCCTGCGATCGTCTGCCAGATAGCATTTGAGGCATTCTTACAAAAATTAAGGGTTACGTATCAGATTGTAAAATTTTGAATCTCTCCCTATCATAAATACAAATCTTGACTTCACTAGTCGGATTGTCTTCCCGCTAGTGCGGGCTCGGTGAGAGAATAAAATAGTGTGTGAGCTGTCCACAGCCTTGTTGGACAATTCGTAATCAAGATTCTTAATTGAGCCCAGTGGTCATCGCAGTTGCTCCCCAACTGCTGTGATCTATGGATTAATGCCATATAAAGAGGATTTGACATGACCATAGCAATGGGACGTCCGCAAGCCAGACGAGGGTGGTTCGACGCCCTCGACGACTGGCTCAAGCGCGACAGATTTGTATTTGTGGGCTGGTCAGGCCTGCTGCTATTCCCCTGCGCCTACATGGCCCTGGGCGGCTGGCTGACCGGCACCACTTTTGTAACCTCGTGGTACACCCACGGCTTAGCC
>JBCDFX010000463.1:0-3553 GCA_039177155.1 Cyanobacteria bacterium P01_H01_bin.119 | reverse complement strand
CCCGATGGGCACCTTGCTGCGAGTCAAGTGCTGGCTGCTCTCTGAGAGAGGCTCGTAAAAATCAGCCCCCATCAGCAGCGAGTCTTCTACAATACATCCGCTATTAACGCGCTGACGCAGCCCCACCACCGAGTGATGGATTCGGCAGTCTTTTAAAATACAGCCTTCACCAATAATAGACTGGGTAATTTGGCAATCCAGCATTTTACTGGGCGGTAGATAGCGCGATCGCGTGTAAATCGGCGAATCTTCACTGTAAAAGCTAAAGGCAGGCTCAGGCTGATCTGTCAGGCCCAAATTGGCGTGATAAAACGCTTCAATGGTTCCGATATCTTCCCAATAGCCGTCAAACAGATAAGCTTGGATATTATAGTCGCGAGCAGAGGCAGGAATAATCTCCTTACCAAAGTCGGTTTGCTCTTCGTTTTTGCGAAGCAAATCGACTAACACATCTTTCTTAAAGACGTAAATCCCCATAGAGGCAATGTAAGGGTTTTCTTTGGCCTGCTCAGGGGTTAATCCCAGGGTAGACGTATCCACCTGCATCTGCTTAAGTGCATCACCCTTAGGTTTTTCAGAAAAGTCAACGACCCGCCCAGCCGCATCAATTTTCATCAAGCCAAAACTAGAGGCGGCCCGCTCACCAATAGGCACAACGGACAGCGTAATATCTGCATTAGTATCCCGGTGACGCTGGATAAAATCGCGATAGTCCATGCGATATAGGTGATCCCCGGACAAAATAACGTACTCATCTACATCCCAGGGCTCAAACAGCCAAAGATATTTGCGGACCGCATCGGCAGTGCCCTGAAACCAGCTCGGACTCTCTGGGGTCTGCTGGGCAGCCAAAACTTCAGCAAAGCCATCGCTAAACTGTGAAAACGTGTAGGCTCGGGCAATATGGCGATTTAGCGAGGCCGAGTTGAACTGGGTCAGAACGTATATTTTTAAAATTTCAGAATTAATGCAGTTACTGATAGGAATATCGATCAGCCGATATTTGCCGGCCAGGGAAACAGCTGGCTTTGCCCGATACTTAGTCAGAGGATAAAGGCGAGTGCCAGCACCGCCACCTAGGATGATCGATAATACGTTCTTCACGAAGACCCCTCAAAAAACTGCCGTTAGACTTCCTTTGCATTAACTCTAGTGTCGGGCTGTGAGTCATCCTTTGCAAGGGGCAAACTAGAATTCTTGATTTATGTGATCCCGACGACATCTAAATTGTAGAATTTGGGATCATTTGTTCTGCATATTGGAAGTCAGACAAAATCAGTCGTGTTTTGCCAGATCTTGCTAGATTTTGCCAGATTTTATAAGTTGTCTTATCCCTTGACTATACAGTTTGCTAACAGCAATAAAAATCGCCGGACAATTATTGTCCGGCGACTGATGCGTACTGTTTAGAACGCCCTATTAGGATGAACAACTACACATTTAAAGTGCATAGGCAGGCAACCAAACCTATTAATCAACTATGATGCGCTCGCAGTAGCTTCACTGCTGGCACGATTGCCGCCAAGGGACTGAGAGCCAACAGAGGTATCGCCTTCAATAAAGGAGCGCAGCATCCAGGCCATTTCCTCATGCTCTTCCATCAGGCCAGTTAAGAAGTCGGCAGTCCCTTCATCTCCAAACTTTTCAGCACATTGACCAATATGCGCTCTTAAGTTGCGTACGATGTATTCGTGGTCAATTACAAGACGCTCAACCATCTCGAATGCATTAGGTAAATCGTTGGGGTGTTCCTGTAGAGAAGTATGCTCCAGAAACCCTTTAGCTGTTCCTAACGGATAGCCGCCGAGGGCACGAACCCGTTCTGCAATTGAATCGATATTGGCTGCGATCGCCTCATATTGTTCTTGCCAAAGCTCATGTAGTGAACGGAACTGAGGCCCAACGACATCCCAATGATACTTCCGGGTCTTAACTAACAGTAAATATGCGTCAGAGAGATCACCATTAAGCATATTGATGACACCACTGCGTTGCTCTTCAGTTAAACCAATGTTTATGGGTCGCATAAAACCTCTTTTTATCTACAATTACAAGTTAATCAAATCTGAATTGGAAAAACATCCTACGACTGAAAGACTTTAAGCTCCCGGGGTTTAGTCCTTTTGATAGGTAGCCCTGCAATAGCTTCAGGCTTTAATCGGCTACGAATCCAGCTGGAGGGCAGCCGTCACCCGTCTGGCGAGACTGGAGGCTGCAGCCTTTTCTGGCTAAACGAATCCCAAAGATATGATTAGCCTTGAGACGATGAGCTAGATTTGGGTCTAGATTATGGCCAAAGGTCTATCCAATTCGATTCAGGTTTTTCCACGTCGCTAGATTTACGTTTTGGTATACATTCACGAATCTGTCGTCTCTCAACACTGCTGCCCAAGCGCTTAGTTCCTATCTCGCTGCAATCCACTCGCTGTTGACTCGTCGCTACCCGTATCTATTTTTGTTAGCTCTACGCCATAGATCATGACTGGCTTAATCTACTGGCTTAATCTTCCGGTCAGCATTTGGCGTATTTACGACTTGTAATTGGAGATCATTTATTTATGACTGCATCCTCTAACTTAAACTTGGCTCAAGATTCCATTGCGGTTGAAGACGATCGCACCGGGTTGAGTGTAGAAACGCTGCGGCGGGCCATTTTAGACAATTTGTTTTACGTTCAGGGCAAATGGCCTGCGATCGCCACTCGCAACGATATTTATATGGCGCTGGCCTACACCGTCCGCGATCGCCTGCTGCACCGCTGGATCAACACAGCCGAAACTTACACCAATCAAAAGTCCCGCACGGTGTCCTACCTGTCGGCTGAATTTTTGATGGGGCCACACTTGGGCAATAGTCTGATTAACCTAGGGATTGACCAAAAAGTCAGAGAAGCCGTTGAAGGGCTAGGCGTTTCCCTCGAAGATTTGCTAGAGGAGGAGCAAGAGCCTGGCTTGGGCAACGGAGGGCTGGGTCGCCTAGCCGCCTGCTACCTAGATTCTATGGCTGCGCTGGAGCTTCCTTCCATGGGCTACGGCATTCGCTATGAGTTTGGCATTTTCCGGCAGGATATTCGCGATGGTTGGCAGGTCGAAGTCACCGACAAATGGCTGCAAAAAGGCAACCCATGGGAAATTGCTCGCCCAGAATGGGCCGTAACCGTTAAGCTTGGTGGCCACACCGAACCCTACCTAGACGATGATGGCAGCTACCGGGTACGCTGGGTTCCGTTTCAAGTCGTTAAGGGCATTCCCTACGACACGCCAATTTTGGGCTATCAGGTAAATACCGCTAACACTTTACGACTGTGGCAATCTGAAGCACCTGAATCCTTCGACTTTGACGCCTTTAACTCAGGAGACTACCTGGGGGCCGTTCACGAAAAGATGGTCTCTGAGAACCTCTCTAAGGTGCTTTATCCCAATGACAACGTATCTCAGGGCAAGCGCTTACGCTTGGCCCAGCAGATCTTTTTTGTCTCCTGTTCCCTGCAGGATATGATTCGCATTCTCAAAGGGCAGGGCATGACGATAGAGCAGTTCCACGAGAAGTTTGT
>JBCDFX010000462.1:0-3570 GCA_039177155.1 Cyanobacteria bacterium P01_H01_bin.119 | reverse complement strand
TTTCGAGGATGCGGTCTATATTGGGTTTGGACTGGGCAGTAGAGATAGCACCCAGGGCGCGAATGGCGGCTAGGCGCAGGGCTTGGGGCACGCCAGGCTCGACATATTTCAGCACAATATCGAGGGCTTCTTCGGAATCTTTGAACTGGCTCAGCCCACCAATGGCACCGCCGCGCACGACTTCATTCCAACCGGCTCGCTCTTGCAGGACCGTTTCTAGCAGCTTGAGCACTTTTTTGTCTTTAGCTTTGCCGTTAATGGTGGCAGAGCCTACCCTGCCTAGGGCTCGGGCGGCGTCGGCTTCGACGTAGTAGCTGCGATCGCCCTTTTCCACCAGGGTCTTCAGTGCTTTGTAGCTCTCTTGAGTTTTGACTTTACCCAGGGCAGAAACCGCCGCACGGCGGACATAGGGGCTCTTGTCTTTGAGCGCAGTTAAAACGCTATCAACGGCCTGATCGAGTTTGAGGGTGGCAAGCTGCTTAACCATTTCGACTCGCACCCCCCAGAAGGCTTCTTGATTAAAAGCGTCAGTTAAAGCAGTTACGGCTTCGAGGCCGCCTTTTTTGGCGATCGCTTTTGCCGCTTCAATTCGGGAGATGGGGTCAGGATCGTAGGTGAGCTGCGCTTTTAGCTCCCCTAGGGGATACTCTAAAGTGACGGTTTTGGTGTAATGGTTGCCCACGTCAAAGCTGATAAACTGAGGCTTTTTCTCCAGGGGGAAATAAAAGCTCTGTTCGCGATCGCTCATCCGCACTGACAGGGGCTTAATCTCAACCTTTGCCGCCTTGCCTTTCCCCTCAACGTAGCCAAACCCAACCGGAATTTTTAGATCAAACAGCCCAGACTCGCTGCCGTTTTTGCCTTCTTTTACCTGGGTTTGGGTGACCGTAAGCTTTGCCAAACTGCCCTCGCCATCCCAACTGTAGGCTACTTTATAATCTGGATGCCCGCCGCGAAACACATATTGATCAAACAGAAACCGCAAATTGCGTCCGGTAACCTGCTCGATGGCGCGAATCAAATCGATGGTTTCTACCGTTTGGTGGGCATGGATGTTTACAAAATGCTGAATCGCCTTCCAGAACAGATCATCCCCTAGCTCGGCGCGAATCATATGATACACGCAGGCCCCTTTTTCATAGATGTGGCGGTCGTATAGCTCAATGGCCTCGCGGTAAATATGGGTGACCATTGGGCGACGGTAGCGGCTTTTGTCTTCTGACAGATAGCTGCGCATCTCTTTGAGACGGTAATAGGCGGCTTCTTCGGAGCCGTATTCTTTTTCGGTCCACATCACTTCGGAGTAGGTCGCCATGCCCTCTTTTACCCAGGCGTGGGACCAGTGGGCAATCACCAGCAGATCTCCAAACCACTGGTGGGCTAGCTCATGTACCACTAAGCTTTCAGCAAAGCGGTTGTCCAAGGCGGCTCGCTCGTCAATTAGGCAGCGATCGGTAAGCAGGGTAGTGGAGGTGTTTTCCATGCCGCCGAAGATAAAATCGTCTACGCAGACCTGAGCATACTTCGGAAAGGGATAGGCGTAGCCGTAATTTTGGCTCAAGAACTCTACCATTTGGGGCGTTTTGCCCATGGTGCGGTGAGCATCATCCCTGCGGGACTTGTCCACGTAGTAGGTCACAGGCACATCGCGCCAGCTATCTTCGATCACGGCAAAGTCGCCCACCGCCAGAGTAATAAGGTATGAGGGATGCACCTGAGACTGCACCCAGTGAAAAACTTTGGTCTCCCCGTCTGTTTCTGTAGATTTCAGCTCGCCGTTGGAAATGGCAGTGTAGGCATTGGGCACCCGCACCCGAATTTCGGAGGTGGCAAGCTGACCCGGATAGTCAAAGCAGGGAAACCAGTAGCGGGAGTCTTCATCTTCGCCCTGGGTCCAAACCTGAACAGATTTGTCGGGGTAGTGGCTGTCGGGGCCGATAAAGTAGAGGCCGCGCTGGGGATGGGTAACGCGGTAGGCGATCGCAATCGTTGTCACCCGGCCTGTTTTGGTAGGCTGCTCAAGAAAAATATGTAGCTGCTCATCGTCAGTTTCAAACGCCTGTTTTGTGCTGCCGATTTTGACAGACTCAATTTGCAGTCCGATAGCGTCTAGGGTGAGCTTTTTAACCCCGTCTCGTACGGGATTGAGACGAATTTTGCAGGTGCCACTATAGGACTTATTGGGAATATCTAAGTCCAAATCCAGAGAGATATGCTCTACCTGGCCGGGGCGATCGGGAGTGTAGTGAGGCTTGGCTCCGGGGAGTTCAAAAGACTTGCGATCGCTTTTTTCGCTATCCAGGTAGAAGGTGCGCAGCATATTGACGATTCCTTATTGACAATCAGTTGGGGGCAGCGTCCCAGCGGCGGGACATACCAGTATGCGGAATGATTCCGATTTGACTCAGCCTAGCGCTTCTGCCTGCTTCCGTGAAGTTTCTTTGGGAGATATTAAGCCAGGACGCGCCATCAGCTGCTCGCAGAAGCCTTGGGATAAGTGATATGAGCCACCCAGAACGCGCCTAAATGCAGCAAAAAGTGAAATTTTCCTCAAAGTTTTTTTAGCTGCCCTTAGTGAACTTTCCACCTGCGGGGCCGACGGATTTACAAATCGCAAACCACAAAATTCTGTGATAAGAATTTCAATCTAATTCCGAAGAAAACCCTAAAGCTTGGACGGATTAGAGCGGTCTTAAATACAGTAGGAACAAGCTGAGCAAGTACTTATAACTCTGTAAAGTTTCTTGTAGAAGCTTTCTGTAGTCGCGTTAGTTTGCCGAACGAATTATCTAACGCGGTTCAGCTAAATCGCAGCATCAAGTCAACAGTAATTCGGCTGTTATTAATTACAAAAAATTAATCTTTCGCCTCTTCAATGACCGATTCAATTCTACGTTCCGATGTGTTAACCATGGCTGGTGGTGCTAACCAGTCATACGCTTCAAATAAAGCTCAAACCTGGGCGCGGCGGCTAATCTGGAAG
The DNA here is from genome assembly GCA_039177155.1 of Cyanobacteria bacterium P01_H01_bin.119. Taxonomy (GTDB): domain Bacteria; phylum Cyanobacteriota; class Cyanobacteriia; order Phormidesmidales; family Phormidesmidaceae; genus JBCBZT01. Next base: position 587 of record JBCDFX010000462.1, on the reverse strand, counting down.
CTAGCGATCGCAACCTTAGCACTAATGGCGGTGGGTAGCGCGACGCGGGTGATGAATGCCGGGCTGGCCTGCCCGGACTGGCCGCTGTGTTACGGCCAGTTGGTACCCCGCCAGCAGATGAATCTGCAAGTCTTTCTGGAGTGGTTTCATCGCCTGGATGCGATGCTGATTGGGCTCACTACTCTAGGGCTGGTCGGATTTAGCGTCTGGTTCCGTGGTCAACTGCCGCGCTGGGTTCCGTGGGCGGCGGGAGGCGCCCTAGTGCTGATTGGCGTTCAGGGACTGCTGGGCGGTTTGACGGTCACCGAACTGCTGCGCTTTGACATTGTCACAGCCCATTTGGGGACGGCGCTGCTGTATTTCAGCGTGCTGTTGGTTATGGGAGTGGCGCTGCTGCCCGGTGAGCGTTTGGCCTTTAGCGGCAACGTGGGGCGTCTGCCCTGGCTAGGGGCGATCGCGGCTTTTCTGGTCTATTTTCAGAGCCTGCTGGGGGGGCTGGTGGGCTCCCGCTGGCTGAAATTCGCTTAATCAAGGGTTCAGGATTGGGCGATGAGAATCAGATTTCGCCGCGCGCGGTCGTGTCGATG
>JBCDFX010000461.1:0-3586 GCA_039177155.1 Cyanobacteria bacterium P01_H01_bin.119 | reverse complement strand
GGGCGAGAACCCCAGGGCGCAATTTCGCTAATGGAGTACGAGGCCACGCGATCGCTCCTTGCCGCCCAGCTAGAAACCCTTACCGCCCCCGACGGCGGCTCACTCAATGTAAAAGTGTTCAAGCCCCAAAAAATTTATCAAAAGGTACGGGGCATCGCGCCAGATCTGATTGTGTATTTCGACGATTTAGCCTGGCGCTCCATTGGCACGGTGGGCAATCCATCCCTATATGCCGCCAATAACGACACCGGCCCAGACGACGCCAACCACCATCCCCAGGGGCTATTTATTTATTACGATCCGGCAAAACCCGGCGGCGGAAATCGGGTTGACGGCTCTCAGCTTTACGATGTGGTGCCCACTCTGCTTAATCGGTTTGAAATAAACGCGCCCAAAGGGCTGCGGGGGAAGGTTTGGCAGGCTTCTGCGGCTAGATGATGCGTCTTTAAATTTAGAGGCGCTTTAGAGCTAGCTGCTACCAGGAAAACCGCTGGGCATCGGTCATCAACCAGAACCGGTGAATGGCGGCGGCAAGGCGGTGGCGATGGCGCTGCAAAAGCCAGAGAATCGGCAAAATTGCCGCGCAGGCGCTTAAAAAGGCGATCGCGATCGCCGTTAGATTTCCCCCGGTATACTGCCCGGCTAGGATGACAAAGTCATTCACCAGTCCGCCTTTACCGCTCAAATATTGGGCTCGGAAGCCAGCATCGTTAATCAATTTCCAGCCGAAGCCCGCGCAGGAGAGCCAAATGTAAAAGGCCACCATTACATAGAGCGGCTGCTCCAGTTGGCCATTGCGGCAGCCCAGCCCGGTCAGCCCCTGAAACCCAAAAATCACCACAAACAGCAGCTCAAATCCGTGGCCCATCACGGTAATAAAGTCTTCGTGCACCGGCAAAAAGACTAAGCCTGAGTAAACCAAGGTTATCCCCAGGAGCAGCCGCAGGGTCAGGTAGTTTTTGCGATAGCGGTAGTACAGCGCCGCCAATCCGGCGTAGGTCAAATAAATTATCAACGGCCAGCGGCTAAAGTGCGCCGTTATGCCGCCGCCGTGAACAAAATCAAAGGAGGGAATCGCGGGGTATCCCACCAGCCAAGCGGCGAACGCATGGCCCAATTCATGAATAATGACAATTAGCGGATGCAGCACAAAGGCAATGGGTTTGATTACCGTGACCAAAGCGCCCAAAACCATTCCGATGAGCACGATTTGCAGCAGGTTTTCCGGCTGCCGGGCTTTGGCAGTGGGCGCTTGATTGGATGAAAGGTCTACCGGGTTAGGGTCAGGGTTATGGGGTGGGACAGGCTCAGAGAAGCGGGGTTGAACGGCGTCCCGCGATCGCGCCGCTTCATTGACAAGGGCATCTGACAGATTTGCATCTGCCTCCTCAGCAGCTAACTGATTCACTGCCTGGGGGCCGGGCTTGGGCTGAGTTGGCAGCGCTGGCGGAGCCCCGTACAGGTCAAATGTGATTTGCCACTGGTCTTGCCGTAGCCCTGTGGTTTGGGCCATTAGCGTTACGGCAGCGATCGCCTCTGGCCGGAGATGCAGCAGCCCCTGGCGGATAAGTTTGACCGTCCCTGGCTGATCGGGGAGATGCTCTGAGTTCAGCAAGATTTGGAGTTCATCGCCGCACTGCTGAACCTGGGCGGTAATGCGGCGGTCAGCCAGGGCGCGGTTTAGCAGCACTGCGATCGCTTGGGGATTACCAGATTTGGCCTGCTGGAGGTGCTTATAAGATGGCATAGCGTCTTGAGATTGTCCCCAATATCACGGATTATTGATTTAGAGGGCTTATGCACCGCTGTGGCAGAGATTGCTTGAGCTAATGTCCATCCCTACCTAAGATAAAGCTTAAGCTTTACGGAAATTTCAATCTCCCACCCATTAAAGGGTCCACTTAGGAGGAAGTATGCCCAGTCGTCCGATCATTCTTGGCATTGTCGGAGACAGTGCAGCCGGAAAAACTACCCTAACTCGCGGGATTGCTCAGATTCTGGGCGAAGACCAAGTCACCGCCATTTGCACCGACGACTATCACCGATACGATCGGCAGCAGCGCAAGGAAAAGGGGATTTCGGCGCTCCACCCAGACTGCAACTATATGGACATCGTTCAGCAGCATTTGGGGCTATTACGGACGGGGCAGTCTATTCTTAAACCCATTTATAACCACTCAACGGGTAAGTTTGATCCGCCTGAATACATTGAACCCAGACGATTTGTAATTGTTGAAGGACTGCTGGGCTATTCAACCCGAGGCGCCCGCGACAGCTACGACGTTAAGGTTTACCTCGCGCCCCCCGAACCCCTGCGCTACAACTGGAAAGTCAAGCGCGACACGCGCAAGCGAGGCTATACAGATGAGCAGGTTCACCACCAGCTCAAACAGAGAGAACCCGACTCAGAAGCTTTTATTCGGCCACAGCGGCAGTGGGCAGATGTGGTGGTGAGTTTTTATCCGCCTGATAGCGACCCCCAACAGGATGAACTGCTGTTAAACGTGCGTCTGGTGCTGCGCCCCACTATTCCACACCCGGACTTTACCCATATTTTGGATAATACGGGTAACCACCTCGGCGATGCCATCCGCCTAGAGCTGGATCGAGATATGGGCAAGCCTGTAGATGTGCTGGGGGTCGATGGCCGCGCCAACGCCCAGCAGGTGCAGGAGCTAGAGCGGATTTTGTGCGAGGAAGTCCCCTACTTAGGGCAGTTTTGCTCTTTAGAAGGCAACCAGGACATTGGCAGGGTTGTAGGAACAACCGGAGAAATCTTGCAGAGCTATCCCCTAGCTCTAACCCAGCTCTTAATTACCTATCACATGCTTAAGGCTGCTAGGGTTGAACAGTTAACCACCGCCTGAGTGCCTTCAACATTGCTAAACTGATCTTAAGAAAACGTTGCTAACCCTGGTGTGTCCGCACCGGGGTTATTTGCTACCGCCAAAGCCTAACAGTAGGGAAGCTATTTATTATGGTGTCGAGAAAGTCGCCGCTGCGTCCGTCTAACCGAATTGTGGTCCGAGACGGAGAGTTCCCAGATGTAGTGCGCTTGGGCGATCCCCATTCCCAGTGGCGTGATTTGTACCATCTGCTGCTGACGATTCCCTGGGTGGGATTTGTGGCGCTGCTGGGGGTAATTTACCTGGCAATTAATGTAGTGTTCGCGATCGCCTACGTGCTGGGCGGTGACTGCATTGCCAACTCTGACGGAACCTCTTTCATTAACGCGTTTTTCTTCAGTGTGCAAACCATGGCCTCTATCGGCTATGGTGCCATGTACCCCACTACGACCTATGCCAACTTTTTGGTGGTGGTCGAAGCCTTTGTCGGGCTGTTGTTTATCGCTATGGCAACAGGGCTGATTTTTACCCGATTTTCGCTGCCTACGGCGCGCATTTTATTTAGTCACTACGCCGTTATTACTCGCCATAACGGGGTTAACACTTTGATGTTTCGCACCTCCAACAAGCGGCGCAATCGTATTTTAGAGGCCACGCTGTGGGTCACCCTAGTGCGGGATGAAATAACGCAAGAGGGTGAATACCTGCGGCGATTCCATGACCTAAAGCTGATTCGCTCC
>JBCDFX010000460.1:0-3593 GCA_039177155.1 Cyanobacteria bacterium P01_H01_bin.119 | reverse complement strand
GGTCATGGGGTTCATCGCATTTTTCATACTGCCCCTCAGATTCCCCATTACGGCAACCGCGGCAAGGGCAAAAAACTCCGCAAGGGCATGGTGTTTACCATTGAGCCGATGATTAACGTGGGCAGTCACGAAGTAGAAATGATGGGGGATAATTGGACGGCTCTGACCGCCGATCGCAAGCTTTCTGCGCAGTTTGAGCATACCGTTGCCGTGACTGAGGACGGCGTAGATGTATTAACCTTGCTGCCTGCAGCCGTCACCGTTTAAAGAGAGTCTGGTAGCTGGGATTATGCAACTGCCCTTGTTGCGATAAGCCGTCTGACCGATGAATAAAGGCTGCGATCGCGCTGAGCCTTACGCATCAGTTCTTAGACAAGTCTTCATCCAAGTGGCTGCCTCATCCGACAGCTTAGGCTGTAATGGCTGGGTGTAATCGATCGAAAGATCGAGCCGTGCCCGAGTGTAGATGCCGTTAAGTTGTTCCTGTAAGTCAACAGCAGGTTGGGCATCCCCAGACCGAAGAGGAACTGGAAAACTAGGAATTGGATCTGCCAAATCGAATTCATATAGGTCGGCACTGGGTCGGATTGAGCTGGTGCTAATGAGAATACTGTAGGGCTTGGAACTACGCCCATCCAGTACCATCGGTGTGCCACCGCGTAACAAATCGATCTCGACTAAGTGAGTGGCTGAACCTAAGATCTCCGCTCGTTTACGCTCATAGGCCAGACGCCCCTCCCCTGATCGCTTATTCGCTGGAGATAGCACCTCGACAATGCAGATCAGTTGATTGGTTTGTACTAAGCGAACCGCTAAAAAGCGCTCGGTAATCTCAACGGGAAGTGGAATTGTCACCTGCCGTGGCTCAATCACTTGAGTTGTCTGAATCGGAAGCGGCGTATTAATTTTGCGATCGCTAACTGAAACATCTGCAACGCCAATCAAAGGCATTGGCTCAGCGCTGGTGTAAACTCGCTCTTCAATAGAAACCCGATATTTTGGCGCGACTTGCGGTGTGATTTGATCCGCGATCGCCACAATCAAACGATTATGAACCTGGGGCCATAGCCCAGGTTGCTCCAAAAAAGGGTTCATTCCGGGAAACGGATTGTGCATCGGCAGCCGTTTCGATACTGCTTTACAGTTTCAAGGCTAGCATCGTTATTGGCGGGTCGCTTGTTTATGTAGCTTTGGTCAGATCGCTGTTGAACCGCAATCTTTAAGCAACAATCTTTAGAAGTTTTTTGATTCATGGGGATGTCTTCCCGTCGCTTTCTACACTATCTTCTAGGGAATTGTTGTTCAGCGTGAGGAGAACATAGCTATGGCTCCAGGGATTCAGGCGGGAATGCTGATTGGGTCTCGCTATCGCCTGGTCAAAGAGCTGGGGCGCGGGGGGTTCGGTCATACTTATCTGGCTGAGGATGCCTATCGCTTTAATGAGCCTTGTGTTCTCAAAGCCTTTGTCCCCCAAGTAGAAGGAGCTGCCGCACTGCAAAAAGCTCAGCAGCTTTTTGAGCGAGAAGCCGGGGTGCTTTACCAGCTTCAGCATCCTCAAATTCCTCAATTTCGTGAGCTATTGCGGGATCAAGATCGCCTCTTCCTGGTGCAAGACTATGTGGAAGGGCCGACTTACTTAGATTTGCTTAATACCCGCCGGGGCTATGGCGGCTGCTTTACCGAAATGGAAATCAAGCAGTTGTTTCAGCGGCTGCTGCCTGTACTGGACTATATCCACGGCGTAGGTGTCGTTCACCGAGATATTTCTCCGGACAATATTATTCAGCGCAACGTAGATAGTCTTCCTATGCTGATTGATTTTGGCGGCGTAAAAAAGCTGGTGGCCAATGTCAATCACCAGCTAACTCAAACTCACCCAGAAATAGTGCAGCCTGCTCTGACTCGTCTAGGAAAGGTTGGCTATGCGCCGGAGGAGCAGCTCAATGCAGGTGAGGCAAATCCGGCCAGCGATCTATACTCCCTGGCGGTAACGGCGCTGGTGCTGCTAAGCGGGATGGACCCCTACGATCTATACGATCGCCGCAATCTTAGCTGGAGCTGGCGCAATCATGTTAGCCTTAGCACGCGGTTTGGTGACGTGATAGATCGGATGTTGGCAGTGCGGCCTAGCGATCGCTTCCCATCTGCGCGCTCAGTGATGCAGGCGCTGGGTATGGCCGTTTCCGGTATTATTCCACCGCCGCCGCCAATCTATCCGCCTCAGAATATATCTCAAAGCCCGTCCCAAAGTTCATCTCCCCCAACCTATGGGGCAACGGTGGCGGCGAATCCGGCGTCACCGCCAGCCCCGTTACGCCAAACCCCATCACCCCCAGTGAGTTATCCCGCTGCTTCAGAAGCAGCGCAAGACGATTGGGAAAGTCAAGAACAGCCCTACCCTGTGACGCCAATTCAGCGGCGATCGGGGGGCGGCTATGGCTTTCTCCAGGCGATGATCGGACTCATCTTGCTGATTGGGGCAGTTGGGCTGGTGTGGTGGGTTTCGGGGCAGTGGCAACCGGGCACGCTGGGCGATCGCACCGAAGACACTACGGATAACCGCGACGGCGTTAGCGCTGAGGAGCAGGCTCGCCAGCAGGCGCTAAGCGCGCGCCGGGAGCAGCTGGGCATTAGCCGAGAATTTTTTGTGCCTTTGGTGGACGGTATTTTTTACAGTCGCTACCCCGATTTACAGGGCAAAACCCTAACGAATAACCCAGAAGATAATGAACTTCGCTTCCGCTGGGATACCATTGCCGCCGAAATGCTAGACGTGCTGGAAAACAATCTCAGCACTGCGGCTAGGCAGAATTTAGGCCGCTATGGCAGCAGCGATCGCCAGCAGTGGCAAAGTCGCGTCAATACGCTCTATGTCAGCAGTACGGCGCTAAATGACTTAGCCGACGCTAGGTTCTTTGATCTGTTTCCGGAGCAGGCCACTGCAGAATTTATCGATCAGCCCATCGGTCAGATTTGGCACGGTATCGCGGAAGACCAGGTGCGAGCCATGGAAGCAGGGGAGCGACGGCAAGAACTGGTGTTTGAAGCCGACGCCTTTCGCACAGCGGTCAGCGATCGCCTCGATCCCGGTCAGGGCATGGTCTACGTGCTTAATCTCAGCGAAGGGCAACTGATGCGCCTAAACCTGCAGGCCCCAACGGAATCTACCCGGTTGTCGATCTATCTCCCCCGCCCCAGCAACGAGACGCCCTTTGTATTGGCCGATTCTCCAGATAGGACCTGGTCGGGGCGGCTCACCCAGTCGGGCTATTACGAAGTCGTAGTGGTGTCGGTCGCCAATCAGGCGATCGCTTACAATCTCTCCGTTGCGGTAGACAATGTGATCTCAGATCCCGATCCGGCAGAAACCCCAGAGCCAGAGGAAAAAGAAATTGAGAATCCGTGAATCATGATTTTTATCACAGGGGCAAGTGGGAGGGCTGGCGGCAGCAATCTGACTCGTAACTTGCCCAAACCTTGCGGCGTATTACTGTGTATCGCCTAAAAAGCTAGAAAGTCTATCCCCAGCTTTTTTCTTAAAATAGCTCTGCCGTTTGGCGCTGCGGGTCAAACTTGTAGCGCCGGGAGCGATC
>JBCDFX010000459.1:0-3614 GCA_039177155.1 Cyanobacteria bacterium P01_H01_bin.119 | reverse complement strand
GTCCTGTTCTACTGGCTCCAGCGATGAACACGGATATGTGGCAGCAGCAGGCGGTTCAAGAGAACTGGCGGCGAATTCAACACAACCCCCGCTATCACACACTGACGCCCGCAGAAGGCCGACTCGCCTGCGATCGCGTCGGCCAAGGCCGGATGGCAGAACCCGCCGAAATTGTGCCCTATCTGCGATCGCTGCTGATCACTCAAGGGCAGCGAGATCTCGCCGGCAAGCGGATTTTGATTAGCGCAGGGGGCACCCAGGAATATCTCGATGCCGTGCGCTACATCGGCAATCCTGCCACGGGCAAAATGGGGGTTGCGCTGGCCCAGGCTGCTCGTCATCGGGGAGCGGAGTTGACCCTGGTCCATGGCCCTATGGCCGCCGATTTATTGCAAACAGCAGGCTCTATACGGGTGATCGCGACTCCTAGTGCCGCCGATATGCACCGGGTTCTACTCAGTGAGCTGCCCCAGACCGACTGGATTCTGATGGCTGCTGCCGTAGCAGATGTGGCCCCGGCAGAGCAGGCGTCGGGCAAACTCCCCAAAACCAAACTGCCCAACGCCCTACCCCTCAAGCCTGTGCCGGATATTGTGGCTGAACTGGGCCAGCACAAACGGCCTCAGCAGAGGCTAATTGGCTTTGCGGCCCAAACGGGGGATATCGTGACGCCGGCGCTAGATAAACTCCAGCGCAAAAATTTGGATGCCATCGTTGCCAATCCGATTGATCGCGCCGATGCTGGCTTTGGCAGCGACACCAATCAATCTATCTTTATCGATCGCCAAGGGCATCAGACAGCGCTGCCGCTGCAGTCGAAGCTGTCGATGGCCCATCAGATCTTGACGCAGATTAGGGGACTTGCAGGGTAAAGACGCTGCGAAAGACAGGCTGGCCTTTTTCTAGGGTCAGGGCTTCTCGCTCAGTCATGGCGGGAAAGGGGCTCTCCGGTTCCCAAACCGCGCTGCGCCGCTGAAACCGAGGATGCTCCCTAAAGCGATCGCTCATTTCTACCGCCACCGCCTCAATATCCGACTGCAGTACCGCATCCGCGCCAGGGCACATCAAAGTTGCAAGTTCGGCCACCAGGGCTGGCTGCACCACCCGTCGCTTTTGATGGCGCTTTTTAAACCAGGGATCGGGAAACTGAATGCTCACTCGCCGTAGCGGACAGTTCGGCCAGGGATTAAACAGCGTTTGCAGGGTGATATTGGCATTGCAAAAGACAAAGTGCAGATTGGTTAGCTGCTGCTGCTCGCGAGAGTCTAGAGCCTGGGTCACCAGCGGAGCGCGAATTTCTAACCCCAGATAGTTCCACTCTGGCTGCTGCTTCGCCATGGCAAACAAAAACTGGCCCCGTCCGCAGCCAATATCTAAATGGAGTGGGCGATCGAGCTGGGCATAAATCTCTGCCCAATCGGGCGGATCGACCTCAAATCGATACTTATCGCTGAGGGGATTGACGTGTTGACGAACGCGAACCGGAGCCAAGGGAAGCACACCTCTCTATCGTGTTGGCCAGATGACTCACTATCGAGTCTTTCCAAAGGGCTGAGTAAATCTGCCAAGATGTTTACGAACCGTTACGCTGGGACAGATTCTGCCCGCGGCTGAAATCCGACCGACCCTGATCTTATCGATGAACCACCAGACAGGCCACCATGGGACTTCAATTTCAATTTGGCATTATTAGCGACTTGCATATCGCCATGCCCCACACGATTTGGGACTCTCCCAATCGGTTTCACTTGGTAGAAATTAGCCAAGATGCCCTCAACAGCGCTCTGGAGCATTTTAGCCAGCTTGATCTTGATTTTGTGCTGCTGCCAGGGGATTTGACCCAGCACGGTGAGGCAGACAATCACCGCTGGCTGGCCGAGCGGCTGAGTCAGGTGCCCTGCCCGGTGTATGTGGTGCCGGGCAACCACGATATTGTGCAGGCTGAAGCCGCCGATGGGCGCATTGGGCTAGCGGAGTTTCCAAAGTATTACGAAAAATATGGCTTTAACCAGGACGCTCGGCCTTACTATAAACAGCCCCTACTGCCGGGGGTCAGCCTAATCGGGCTCAACTCCATCGCGTTTGATAAAACCGGCCAGCAGCTGCCAACGGGCTGGCTAGATAACGCCCAGATCCAATGGCTGGAGGAGACCCTGGCTAATTTATCCGACGATTTGACGTTGGTGATGATTCACCATAACGTGCTGGAGCATTTACCGGGTCAGGCGAAGAGTCCTCTGGGTCAGCGCTATATGCTGAAAAACACCGATCGGCTGCGATCGCTGCTTCGCGGTACCAGTGCCAAACTGATTTTGACCGGGCATCTGCATGTGCAAGATGTCGTGCCCAGGGATCGCGGCGATGGCCTTTGTGAAATTACCACGGGCTCCCTGGTGAGCTATCCCCATCCCTACCGGGTGGTGAGCCTTAGCCAGCAGGCCAGCGGCGACTGGAAGCTAGAGATTAAATCCTACCGAATTACCGCGACCTCTGAGTGGGCCGATGTGCAGACGCGATCGCGGCAGTGGATGGGCGATCGCTCCTATCCTTTTATGATTAAGCTCCTAACCCACCATCCCTTTTGCCTGCCTGCGGAAACCGCTGCTCAAATTGCCCCAGACCTGCGGGAATTTTGGGCCAATATTACCGCCGGCGATACCCAGTTCGATTTATCGGCCATCCCTGCCCATCTGCACCGATATTTTGAGCCTTTTAACGTTCCTGTTGTAGAGGGCAAGCCCCAGACCATCGACAACTTTGCCACTTTATATCTATAAAGCTTGTTCCTTAAACCTTGTTCCTTCGGCTGCTATGGGCTGCTCTGCGGAATTTATACCCAAGCCATTGATTTAGACAATATGCTAGCGTCGCATAATAACCCGCTAGGGTTCGATCTGGTTTGACCTTCCTCTAGGAGATAGTCCAATGATTGCAGTGGCTAAGGCTCGCCCAAGTGAGCGGGCTGAGTTTATCAAGCGCACCTATGCTCATTTGGCAGGGGCAGTTGGCGCATTTATTGTCGTTGAGTTTTTACTGTTCCAGCTTGGTATTGCCGGATGGCTGTTTAATCTCGTAGTGGCTAGCCGTTTCGCTTGGTTAGGCATTTTAGGTGGCTTTGCCCTATTGGGCTATCTGTCCAGCAGCATGACGGCCAAGGCTGACGATGTCAGCACTCAGTATATGGGCCTGGGCATTTACGTGGTGGGCGAAGCGCTAATTTTCGCGCCGCTGCTGTATTTGGCGGCGGTCTTTTCAGACGCGACGGTGATTCCTACGGCGGCCATTATTACTCTGGCAATGTTTGCCGGGCTGACGGCGATTGTATTTACCACCGGCAAGGATTTTACGTTCCTGGGCGGTGCGCTCAAAATAGGCGGCATGGTTGCCATTGGACTCATTATTGCCAGCGTTATTTTTGGCTTTAACCTGGGAGTTTTCTTTGCCTTTGCCATGGTGGCCTTTGCGTCCACTGCAATTTTGTACAAAACGTCTCGGGTGATGCTCCACTACTCAACCACGCAGTATGTGGCGGCATCCCTAGAGCTGTTTGCGGCGGTAATGCTGCTGTTCTGGTACGTGCTGCGAATTGTGCTGGCGTCCCGTCGATAGAAAGC
>JBCDFX010000458.1:0-3621 GCA_039177155.1 Cyanobacteria bacterium P01_H01_bin.119 | reverse complement strand
CCGGCGGCATGGTGGTTGCCGGGCGAGCGATCGCGGAGCTAAACGACAAAAACGACGATATGTATATTGCCGTTGCTGCGGTTACCGTCTCAGTAATGGTCTAGACGCTATCGCACCAGCACCACGTAAACCACACGGTCTAAAATCAGCACTAAACCGCTAGCACCCAAAAAGGCAAATCCCATCCACCTGAGTAGGCCGATGCCGCTCTGAGCCTGATTAATATAGTCGTCGTAGGTGCCCGCTACCGAGCTTTGGGCTTTGACGCGGGGACCCCCATCTACCCCAGGCTGCTCCGGTGCCATCAAGACCCCATGTACCACCAGTCGATCTTCCACCATTAGCCCCCGGTAGCGGTAGCTGCCCTGTTGCCGGGTATGCTCTGCCCCGTAAAGGGGATATCCCGGTGCTAGCCAAACCTTCTCGCCATTGACGCTAATTTGGAGCGCTGGCATGTGGCGGCGCTGACTGGCGCGATCGCTGGCGCTGTCGTAGCGGGGAGAGGCAGTGTAGGCAACAAAGGGCAAATCTGCCTCTGTGGGATTATCGGCGGTAATAAAGCCCTCAAGCAATACCTTAGCGCCAGGGTCTTTTTGGGTCAGATCTTCAACGGTTAATAGGGGCATTTCCGCAGCATCTACCCTAGCTTTGGCCCAGTTCACGCCCACGGTCAGAAAAAACACGCCCAAGCCACCAAAGGCCAACCCAACGGCAGCAAAAATCCAAACGACAGCGGTTAAACTCGGCTTACTCATTTTTCTGGTGAGTGACTGCCTTGGGGAAAGAGGGTCTTGCGTATATCATTCAGTGCGCTGAGTTAAGCTAAACACAGATGGAACCCAATAATGAGCAAGCTCAAGGTCTTTACAGACTTAGCTATCGATTGACCAATGCAATCTACTCGGGCTGGCAATACAAAGTCATTGAGTTGGTCAGGATAGATGAGCGTACTGGGAATTTGTATGTGTTGGCAGGGGAAAGCCTAGATTTCGAGATTAAACCGACGGGAGGCTATGAGCCATGACGATAGCAAACTATGATTCGATGAGCTTGGATGAGCTGCGAGTCTATGTCCTAAGCCACCGAGATGATATTGCTGCGTTTCAAGTCTATGTAGATCGTTCAAAGTCATCAGGCAGAATGATTACCATCGATCCGAGCAATCCAGGGTGGGAGAGGGAAGTGGACAATCGGTTGCGGCAGAGCGATGGGCTCTAGGCTCCTAATTTGTGGCCTGAGGTTCACAGTCGGTTGACTGTGGGTATTGCCGATAAGAATCAAGATTCTCTGGGTCACAAGGCAATTCCCTAAAACCGGATTAGTGGCAATTGATAGGACAGTATTTTTAAGCCCCTAAACACGCCCCCCCTTAACCCTGCAGGCTAGGGGCTGTAGCCATTGCGATAGAAGGCTTTAAAATCTAACGGGTGACGGCCCTTAGATGGCGACGTCGGCTAAGAATAATCAACGGAGCTTCTACTGCCCTGGCTGGGGCGGCGGGTCTCCAGGATTATCCTGGGGTCGGGGCGGCGGCGGATTCCCAGGATCGCCCTGGGGTCGTGGGGGCGGGCCGTTATCGGTGTGAAATTCCACAATCATAAATCCGCCGAAGATGGCCAAGGCGATCGCCAGCCCAGCACCAGCGATCGCCAAAATTACCCCCCGCTGGTTAAAAGTAGAGGGCTGAGTCTGAGACGATTGAGTTTGGGCACCCGCCCCGTGGACTGTGCTATTTGGTGGGGTATGGGTTTGAGATGGCGATACAGGGGCTGATGTGGCTGCAGCAGCGCTGTGATCGATTTGGGCAGGGCGATCGGGGGGCTTGGAAGCTGGCGGAGCTAGGCTGCCCAAACTTCCTGAGTTTGCCCCAGACGGCGGGGCAGCTGCCCTATCAGCGTCTGCTTCGGGATGCATCGGTGGGCGAGCCTCCGAGATTAACGATCCACTGCTGTTAGCCATGGATGTCGGAGCGGCTGCTTCCTTAGGGGCTTTCTTAAAGCTTGAGAGTAGGTCATCTAAAGGGGCATCTTCCGATGAGGCTGAGGATGCCGATGGCACAACCGGATGCACTCGGTTTGGCGTCTCTTGGTGGCGCGATCGCATCTCCTTAAGGGAGGCCATCATCTGATTGGAGGCGATCGCCTTGGCGGTCGATGAGAGCACTTTGGCTTGGATAGAATCGACATCGGCGGTCTCTAAATCGAGCACCTGGCGCAACAGATCTAGTTCCTCTTGATCGGAGTCCGTTAGAGACTGGGAGCTTTGCAGGGTTTGGCACAGGGCCTCTTCGTAATTTTTTAGCCGCTGCTGATATTCTTTGTAAGGCTTTAAAACCTCTTGTTCAATTTGCAGAGCAGCCTCGGCTTCAATGCCGAGCTCTTTTTGCAGCGTATCGAGGGTAAAGCGGCCAACCACCGAAAACTCCCCCCGACTGGCCAGCTTATCGGCCTCTTTACGATATTTCAAATGGGGATCGCCCAGGGCAGCTTGGGCCACTTGAATGCGGAACCCCTCTTCAACCGCATAGATTTTGGGGCGCATGGCCGGGGCTGCGGCCTGCACTTTTTTGCGAGCATATTCGTGCAGCTCATCGACTGACACCCAGCCGTCGTTATTAGTATCGGCGGCTCCGGTTTCAATGCCTTCGACCACGTAGCGAGTGTAAACTGAGCCTGCTTCCCCAGCTTGCTCAAAGGAATACTGAGTGGAGGAAGACGAGGTCAGCACGGCGCGACCTTCTCCGCCGAGCTGATTGGCAATATCGACAGCGCCGCTTTCCTTGGCCGTCATGCCTTCAGCAAAAGCGCCACTAAAGCAGCAGTCTAAGATCACAACCTGGCGTCTGCAGCGACTGTTGCCCATTACGTCTTGCACAAATAGGGCTGGCACAGCCGTGGCCCGAATCAAATCACCGCGATCGCTTTTGCGCGTTTGAGGCGTAGAAAGATACAGCCGTCCCTGATCGTCTTTAATGCCGTGACCAGAAAAAAACAGCAGGGCCAGATCGTTCTTTTTACAGTTGGAAAAGAACAGCTCAATCGCCTCCTGCATAGCGAGGGGCTCCGGATTGAGCAAGGTTTGCACCTCGTCAAAGCCTCCCATATCACTGTGAGAGAGGACACTGCGCATGGCTTTAACATCGTCGGCAGTGCCTGGTAGCGGATTTAATCCAGGTTGGTATTGGCTGACGCCAATCAGTAATGCGTATTTAGTCATGATGCACCCTTGGCCATCGCGATCGGTTGGCCCTATCTCTAGATTAGACAATAGGCTCCCATTTTCGATCACGGCCGGTCACCCCAGTGCTTATTTAGGTGCCCAAAATTAAGGCACTGCGGGCAGCAAGCTGAAGATCGAGGCGATCGCCCTCCATTGAAGCCGTGCCGCTACCGTAAAGCTGCTTGGCGGGCGGGCTAGAGAGTCCTAAGGGCCAGGTCACATTGATCTGCGCCGGGGCATCACCGGTGTTAATCGCCACTGCGATAGTCTGCTCTGGCAGAATACGGGCAAACACCAAAAGCTGGCCGCTGGCCGCAAGCCCCTGATATTTGCCGGTTTGCAGGGCCGGGTGCAGGTGGCGCAGGCGGATCAGTTCCCGGTGGACTTTAAACAAATCCTGAT
>JBCDFX010000457.1:0-3626 GCA_039177155.1 Cyanobacteria bacterium P01_H01_bin.119 | reverse complement strand
GCATAGTGGTCTAATAAACCTCCAAATACTCTGCAATTTCCCAATCGGTAATGTGATCGTGGAAGCGCTCTAGTTCAAACTGTTTCACCGTGGTAAAGAGCTGACAAAACGGGGCGCCCAGCATCTCCTGCAGGGCTGTATCTGCCGCTAGCGCCGTTAGTGCAGCATCCAAAGTCTTGGGAAATGGGGGTAAGCTTGGATCATCCTCGCTGGGGCCATCCACCATGGGCTGCAAGTCTCGCTGTTCCTTAAGGCCCAGCAGTCCTGCCGCCAGAGTCGCCGCAGCACTTAGATAGGGATTGCTCAGGCCCGAAGCCGCCCGCATTTCCAAATGGGTATCTTCGTCACCTGTGGCTTTTACGCGCACCATGGCCGTGCGATCTTCAATACCCCAGCTGATATTGGAGGGAGCAAAGGTGTGGGGCTTTAGTCGTCGGTAGCAGTTTGGGGTGGGGCCAATTAGGGGCATCATCGCCGGGGCGTGATCGAGAATCCCCTGCACAAATGAGCGCGCCGTGGCGGATAGGCCGTGAGGCGCATCGGGATCGAGAAACACGTTGCTGCCGTCTTTCCACAGGCTGAGATGAAAATGGCAGCAGCAGCCCGCTGTGCCCGCAAAGGGTTTGGACATAAAGCTGGCGTGGTAGCCCAGGTGGTGGGCAATTTCTTTCACCGCATTTTTGAAGGTAAACGCTTTGTCGGCTCCGTGGATGCCGATACCAGGACCGTAGTTGATTTCAAACTGAGACGGTGCATATTCGCAGTTGTGGGTAATCACATCGATGCCTGCGTCCTGGAGATAGTCCAGCATTTGGGCAATTTCAGGCACGTACTGATTGCGAATATGATTAAAAATATGCAGCCCGTCAAATAGAGGCTTATGGGTCTCCTGGTCTAATAGATAAAACTCAAATTCGTGGCCCATCATCACGTCAAAGCCCATTTGCTTGGCCCGATCGAGCAGGGACTTAAGCACGTAGCGAGGGGCTGCCTGCAGGGGCTCATCCGGAGTCCAATAGGCATCGCACACCACCTTAACGGTGTGATCGATCCAAGGAACCGGAGTGCAGCTACTGATATCGGGAAACAGCAGGTGATCGCGATATTTGCGCTCCTCGTGGTAGCCCGAAGCCGGCACCACTGAAGAGGCTGTATCCAGCGCTAGCGTGCCGCCATAGAAGTTGAGTCCCTTTCGGGCATAGCCTTCTACTTTAGGCAGGGGGATAACCTTGAGGCGCGAAACCCCGTGCAAATCTGGCATCTCAAAGCGGACATATTTAACGCCCTGCTCTTTTAAGGATTCGACCCAGCCAGCAATAGTCTCGGGGGCGGAGGCAGCTACAACCATGGGCGATCGCTCTCTCGATACAGTCTTTTCCAATGTCCTAGAGGATTTAGTTTCCCGTTGTATCGATAGGGACAAAATGGGTTCTAAGGAGTTACAGTCGCCTCTCTTGCATCTATATCGTTAACTGCTATTCTGATAGAGACCGATCGGTCTTTTTTATGGCTCATTTATGTCTAAGGCTGAACAGACTCGGGAGCGTATTATTGAACAAGCGGCTAGGCTCTTTAACCGACAGGGCTTTGCCGGAGTTTCTATGTCTGCCTTAATGACGGCAACAGGCTTGAAAAAAGGGGGTATTTATAATCATTTTGCCAGCAAAGATGAACTGGCGATCGCCGCCTTTGATTACATTGTGCAGTTGACAAGTCAGCGCCAACTGTCCGCTATGCGGAGTCGGCGACGAGGTGATGAGCGCTTAAAGGCAATGGTTCATGCCTTTGTAGATAGCTTTGATGAGATGTCAACTTGGGGAGGATGTCCGCTGATGAACACCATAATTGATAGTGATGATGCTCACCCTATACTGCGGGAAAAAGCTCGACTAGCAATGGAGAAGTGGCAGCATCTAATCGAATGTATTGTTCAACGAGCGATTAGACGGGGTGAGATGACGGCTCAGTCCGACCCTAAAATGGTTGCGACTATTCTGATATCAGTGCTAGAAGGTGCTTTGGCACTGGCCCGACTGCAAAGCAATCGCACCCTTATGCAGCACGCCCAAGCTCACCTCGACAGTTATATCAATAGCCTTATTGCGCCCACTGATGCCGCTTAAAGAGCTCTTTGTCTTCAAGGCACCTCTTTTTTCTCAAAAAACCGACCGATCGGTCTTAGATATCACCTGCTTACAACAAATTATTTCCCATGCTCACATTCTATTTACCATCCGCTTTCTCCCGTGGCCCGTCGCGTCTGGCTCGCTCTTTTAGAAAAGAACATTGTCTTCGAGCTTCGATTAGTTGACCTGAAAGCTCGAGAGCATCTAAAGCCTGACTACCTGACGATTCATCCATTTCATCATGTGCCGGCCATTGTGGATCAGAATCTACGGCTAATCGAATCCTTTGCAATTTTGGATTATCTGGAAGCAAAGTTTCCAGAGCTGCCACTGTCGCCGACAGAACCAGATGCAATCGCCCATATGAAAATGGTGCAGCTCGTCATAGCAAACGAACTTGTTCCCAAGCTGCCTCAATTGGTTTTGCTTGCTAATGATGATTTTAGGGTGGATGAGAGAACTTTGAAGCACTTTAAAGCTGTTTGCACCTTTCTGGAGGAACAGCTAGGAAGTTCTATTTACTTTGGTGGCGATCGCCTGTCCCTTGCCGATATCACCGTCGGCACTGTGCTGCCCCTAATTCGGCGTTTGGGCATCAACCTACAGCCTTATCCGACCTTAATGCAGTGGTGTGATCGAGTCAGCAGCCGGCCAGCATGGCAGCAAACAGAGCCTAATCACCATGATTTACAAGCCTGGCAACGCTGGATTAGTCTTATGGTAAAACGCCACCAGCGCAATCAGGCTAGAGCGCTGACCGCTTATTGAGCGATACTTTACTTGGAGTGTAAGGTGGGAGTCCCGTTATTCCACGGCTGCAGGCAAAATCCAGCCTTTTCGACCAGGGCGGTTATCTGCGATCGCTCCTCGGCACGGATAAACAATGCAATGCCTCCTGCGGTGGGAAAATCGGGACGCTGCAGCGATGGGGCTAATGCTTCAATCGGCTGTAAGTGCAGGCCCTGCCAGCCAAAGTGGGGATAGGTATCGAGGACGGCATAGAGGGAGTGGCGATCGCCCTGAAGCTGGCCAATCAGCAGGGCAAAGTGGCCTACGCTCCAATCAGCGGGGGGCGGAGATATGGGGCGACCTTGCAGATAAGCTAGCAACTGCTGCAGCGTTAGCTGAGAACCCCAGCAGTAGCTCGTATATAAGTTAAGCAGCGGCACCGCCTGCCACTCAGGGTATCTCTGGCAGAGGTTCACCAGGGCCGCTACCCCAGCAGCCCAATCACTGGTTTGCAGCGGCAGTAGACAAAAGCGTCCCTGACTTAACTGTTCGGTAGCCTGTATCAGCCCGCTGATAGACGTGCCGCAAACAGCCAGATCTGAAACGGTCGGAATGCGATCGTATCCGTCACCCTCACGCGAGGTCGCCCCAGGCGGTAGCCAATCTTTAGGATTGCCCTGGCTGGGCAGAAGGGTAGAGGCGGCCAAGGCCACATCGATCGCTGAGACCGCGCGATCGCCGTAAGCTTGCAGCAGCAGCGCAACCCAGTAG
>JBCDFX010000456.1:0-3629 GCA_039177155.1 Cyanobacteria bacterium P01_H01_bin.119 | reverse complement strand
GCTGCAAGCGTTGGGCGGACAAATCATCATTGCTCCCGTGACCGGATTGGTGCGCATCGGCGATCGCCTCACGGGGGTCACCACCCCGACCCAAGCCTACGCCGCTGGTCATGTTGCCGTCGCGGCGGGAGCCCTGACTCGAGACCTGATCAAAACGGCTGGCATTTCGGTGCCGGTCTTTTTTAGCCACGCCGAGCTGATTGAAACCCCACCCCTTGAGTTATCGCTGCGCTCGCTCATTATGCCCGCTGACTTAACGCGATCGGCGATCGAGTCCGAAGCCACTGACCGGGACACCAATAACCGCTGGAATGAAGCCGGGCACGAAATCCGACCGCCTATGCTCGATCCGGGCTGCGTGCAGCTGAGCGATCGCCGGCTGCGCATTGGTCAAATTAGCCGCATCAACACATCGCTTGAGCCTCAACTCGATGCCCAACAGGGCGAACAGCGGCTGCGCGACGGCATTACCCACCTACTGCCAGCCTTAGCGGCTGCGCCAGGACAGTGGCGGGCCTGCCGCGTCGCCTTTAGCCAAGATGGTCTGCCATTAGCTGGCCCTGTTCCTGGCCTCAGAGGCGGCTATGTATTTTCTGGCTTTACGGGCCCCTTCGGTTTAGTCCCCGCCGCCGCCGTTCATGTTGCCCAAGCAGTCATGGGCCAACCATCCGCCATGATGGCTGCGTTTAGCCTCAGTCGGTTTGAGAAATGATTCACCAGCTCTGTGAACGTCAATAACGTCGTGAGTATGTCACGTTCACAGCTCCTTCGAGAAGCTCCATCCTGCGGCAGATTGCCATACACTGCATATTCCCAAAAAAGGGTCAGGCTGGCTCAATCAAGGCCATTTTTTTTAGTGATCTATGCATTTTGAGATAAACCTGCATAGGTAAAAGTTATGCATCAGGGAAGATGAGAATAGAACAGTATTTTTATACCTTTAAATGTGGAATATCAATTAGTAAGGAGTTCTGCTATATGGGTATTGAGGAAAGAGTTGAAGCGACAGCTAAAAACATTGAGGGCAAGGTTCAGGAAGCAGTGGGTGATTTAACGGGTAATCCGACTGATGAGGCAGAGGGCAAAGCCAAGCAGATAGAAGCTCAAGCCAGTCACACCAAGGAAAACCTGAAGGACGAAATCAAGAAAAAAATTGATTAGAGTTGTCTAAAAGCAGTAAAGAGGAGGCCTTTAAACAGCCTCCTTATTTTGAATTTTATGGCATCAATTCAGTTGGAATAGACTTCAAAGTAATGCAGCCTGAAGACTTTATGCACTTGGCAATTGCTGAAGCTAGAAAAAGCAAAACGCCTTTTGGCGCAGTCATTGTGCAAGACGGCAAAGTGATTGAAAGCGCTGGCAACACTGTTCAGAGTGACAATGATCCCACTTGCCACGCCGAAGTTAACGTTATTCGCAAGCTGACTCGCCGTTTGAGCAGTGCTTCGCCTTCAGGAACCTACACGCTTTATACGACCTGTGAGCCCTGTGCCATGTGCGCAGCAACGTGCATCTGGGCGGGCATACAGAATGTGGTGTATGGCGTTGGCTCCGATGACTTTTCGAATGGGAATCCTAATTTGATTGAAGTGCGCTGTGAAGAAGTTCTTCAGCGATCGCCTCATTTTTATACTCTTAAAGGCGGCGTCTTAAAAGACAGCTGTAAACAGCTACATCAAGAGTTTCCGATAGAAGATTTGTGATCGCAGTATCTCTGAAGCGAACGAAATATGGAGATATAGATTAAAATAGATTAAAACTATCGCACTCATAATACAAAATACTATATCTAAACAAGCTAAAAATACGGCACTATTTACCGGAAAGTTTTAAGGAAAATTATTCATATCGGATCTTATCTTGCCGTTAGATTGATAATGGACTAAATATCTCGTCGTTTTCTTTTTCTGATAAAAGCGCTATAAAGTGAACCCGTCTACTAACCGACGTGAACGCTGGACTGTTTTCACTAACTGCGCTATCAAGGGGACAACAAAAAACGCCAGGAGAATCAAAGAAAAGCAGCTTGGCAACATTAGCGGCTTCAGCGGCAATACCATTAGATTCAAGAATTGCTGAAACAATCGCAACAACAAGAAAAATCAATAAAAACCTTAGCAAAATCTAAACTATTTTAATTTAACCTCTACAAACGCATTAAACAGCAAAAATAGAAATCCTACATCTATCTTTTTGTATAAAATCTGCATCTCCTCAAATAATTTGAAAAGCGCAATAAATCTAGCTGAAGTGAATAAACTCTAGGCAGAAAGACTGTCCCTCAAATTTAGAAACCTGTCTTTACGCCTGCTTCGAGGTCCATCTCAGGGATGATTTAGACCTGCGATCGCAATGACAGCTTGTCGGGAAGTTGGGTGCGGGATGCCTGCACTGCAGGAGAGGAGATGTCGTCTCTCAGACTCCTACTCTTTCATAAACTGCTGATAAACCGATTCTTGTAAAGTCAATGGTGGGAAGATAACTCATCCTTAGCCTGATCGCAGAAAATTAGCGTAAAGAGCCTTGTGATGTCAGAAATCCCTTTGCAGGAAAGCATCTGGTGGATGATTCCCGGCCAGCTGGCGGGCCTGCGCAAGCCAGCAGCAAGTGAACGCGACGTTCTCCGCGCGGCCGGCATTGGGGCGATCGTTTCGGTAATGGACGACCCCAGCAACCTCGACTGGTATAAATCCACCGGGATTCCCCATCGCTGGCTGCCTACCACGGGCGGCACTGCTCCCACCCGCGAGCAGGTACAAAAATTTGTCGATTTCGCTCAGACACAAATTGCCAAAGGTCATGCCGTCGCGGTGCACTGTTCCAGCGGGCGGCGACGGACGGCGACCTTTCTCGGTGCTTATCTGATTTTGCAGGGAGCCAGCTATAAGGAGGTAGTAGAGGCGATCGCCCAAGCTAACCCCACTGTCGAAATGCGCGCCGCCCAGTTGGATTTTCTCAAAGCGTTGGCGGAGCGATCGCCAAGCTAGGGCGCGATCGCCACCCCTCACTTTCCCCAGTTCGGCGGCGCTACTGTTTTGAAATAGTCATTTCATGCCTCGACAACCGCGTGGTTTATAACCTCATGCCTGCTACCACAAAATTTATGGGATGCCTGGGATATGCCCGTAGATGAGATTGAAGAAATTGCGAAAAAGTTTGTGTTGGCAAACTGCCTGAATCCCGAAATTGCTGTCTTGCAGTTCACCAATTCGACATAGCGCCAGTGCCAGGTAACAGATCGCCGAAACACCTATTTTTCCGTGTAGAGGCGGTCGGCAATATGACTTTTATATCAAGCTGAAGCGCTTATCTGCTACAGTTTACAAGTCTGAATGCGAGAAAAGAAAAACCTCCCGCACCCCCACCCCGGCCCCAAAGGGAAATTCTCCCGCCGGAGATTTTTGCGGATTAGCCATAAGGTCAGAGTAGCTTACGTAAGAATTTTTTCCATTCATCCAGCCCACGCGGCGACAGAATTCATTCCAGACTTTATCACCTGGATATTGACCATCAAGTTGGGCACCGCACTCAACATAGATTCGCTTTTGCACACTAAAACCAAACTGTCCATTGCTGTACTTCACCCAGAGGCGATCAATCGTCTGCAAATCCGCACAAGGAAAATTCGC
>JBCDFX010000455.1:0-3632 GCA_039177155.1 Cyanobacteria bacterium P01_H01_bin.119 | reverse complement strand
TGGGGCAAATCTAGCCATTCGCTTTGATGGCGCACCCAAATAGATCCGCTGTCGATGCGGTAGTTGGCATAGAGCGATCGCATAAAGGTGGATTTTCCTGACCCCGACGGCCCTTGCAGTGCTACACATTCCCCGGCGGAGACTTCTAGGGAAACGTCTTCCAGCACAGGCAGTTTTATACCGCCCTGATGATGCAGCACAAAGGTTTTGTAGAGATTTTCTGCGTTTAGCAAAACACCTGCTGCCTGAGGTGGCTGAGAGGAGGATTGAAGTGATAAGACTGTGTGCGTCATGGGGGTTACGGCATTAAAGTAGCGTTGACAAGCTGCTGAGTGTAAGGATGCTGAGGGTCGTCCAAAACCTGATCGGTCAGCCCCGACTCCACCACTCGACCGTTTTGCATCACCATGAGCCGGTGGGCCAGTAACCGCACTACGCCGATATCGTGGGTGACCAAAATAACGCTTAAATTCAGGGTGCGCACCAGCGATCGCATCAAATCCAGCAGCTTCGCCTGCACCGACACATCCAACCCTCCGGTGGGCTCATCCATCAGCACCAGCCGGGGACGGGTAACTAAAATGCGGGCCAACTGCAGGCGCTGCTGCATCCCGCCAGAAAAGGTTTTAGGAAAGTCGTCAATGCGGCCTTGGGGAATCTCCACCTGGCTCAGCCAGTCCAGCGCCTGGCTGCGGATATTGCCGTAGTGACGCTGGCCCACATCCAGCAGACGTTCACCAATATTGGCCCCAGCACTGACCGTCATCCGCAGGCCATCTCTGGGATTTTGCTGCACAAATCCCCACTCGGTTTTCATCAGCCTGCGCCGTTGGGGTTCGGGTAAGGTGCGCAGATTAATAGGAGTGTTGCTGCGATCGCGATAGGTAATCTCTCCCTTATCCAGCGATAAATGCCCCGCCAGCCCGTTTAATAACGTTGTTTTACCAGAGCCAGATTCGCCAATGATGCCCAGAACTTGACCGGGATAAAGGTTAAAGGAAACGCGATCGCAGGCCGCAATCTCTACATAGGTTTTATTTAGATCTTCTACAGTCAATAAGGGCTGCTGCATTGTTCTTTAAACTATGTTTGGACTTCCGATATAAAAGACTGAATTGCATCATATTGATCGGGTTGATTAATATATTTTTCTAACAAACTAATCGCTAGACTTGGAAAGAATTGACTTACTAAGGCTTCCTCATAGCCCGTCTCTTTGAGCTGAAACAGGCGCAGCTTGACAGCCTCCCAAAACCAAACCTCAGGAATCTTTAGGGGTAAATAAAGATCGGTTCGGCTGATACTACCACTGGTAATAATGACCTCAATCACGATGTCAGGATACTGGCGGCGATCGCCGATTGAATAGGATTCATCCGGCGTACCCGAAGCATAGCCTTCTGCTTGAAGCGTAAAACCGCCCCGACGATAGTATCGGATTGCTCTCTCACGCATATAAGCTTCCAGCAATGACCCCAATGTGCTCTTGACGGTTTCGTGATCATCACTAATCGGCGACATAATCTCCAGTACGCCCTGCAGGTATGTCAGTCGCGCAGCACGAAAATCTGTTAGTCCACTTTCAACAGTTTTGAACTGAGTCCAGCTAATGCCTTTCAAAGCAATTGATTTTTCTTTTAATGGCGAAATCTGGGATATGTTTGGAGTCTGCATGGCAATATTTCCACTATTAGCTAAATTATAAATTTAGTCCTAAAATTCAACCAATTGATACTGAATAACCTTAAGTATTCTCAATACGTCGAACGATTCATATTCTCGCTTAATTGACAATGCAAACGATCTCGCATAAGTACGTTCCGGTTCTTGCTCAAGCTTGACAAATACAAATTCGCGTCCGTTAACCGGCAAACTATACACGGGCAAAAAGTCTTTTGCGAGGTGAGCCTTAAATCAAATTGAGACTGTATCTCTTCTAAACTAATATCCCTAGCTTGTATGACCTGACCCATTACAACTCCATACTGGACGAATCTACTATTAACAATCTCAATCTCAATCTAGCTTTCGAGGGGATGTCGCTGCTGCCCTTTGCCGCTGTTCGCAATAGTCTGTATCGGAACAGATCCACATGCGATCGCCCTGGTCATTGATCACCACTTCATCAAGATAGGTATTTGTAGCGCCACAGAATTCGCAGGGATGTTCCCAGTTTTCAACCGTAAAAGGATGATCTTCAAAATCGATGCTTTTCACATCGGTGTAGGGAGGAACGGCGTAAATGCGTTTTTCTCGGCCCGCACCAAATAGTTGAAGTGCAGGGCTTTGATGCAGTTTAGGATTGTCAAATCGGGGAATGGGGCTAGGTTTCATCAGGTAGCGATCGTTCACCATCACCGGGTAATCGTAGGCGAGGGAAATGCGCCCGAATCGGGTGATATCTTCATAGAGCCGCACGTACATGGGGCCGTATTCTTCTAAGGCATGCATCTTATTGGCCTCGGTGCGAGACGGTTCAATAAAAAACAGTGGCTCTGGCATCGGTACCTGATACACCATGATTTGTCCCTCTCGCAGGGGTATTTCAGGGACGCGGTGGCGGGTTTGAATCAGCGTAGCGGATTCAGTCCGCTCAGTGGTGGCAACGCCGCACACTTTTTTGAAAAATCGACGGATATTGACGGCGTTGGTGGTGTCGTCAGCCCCTTGATCGATCACCTTGAGCGTATCTGCTTTGCCAATAACTGAGGCGGTGACCTGAATACCGCCCGTGCCCCAACCGTAAGACATGGGCATCTCCCGAGAGCTAAAGGGAATTTGGTGCCCAGGAATTGCAACGGCTTTAAGCAATGCCCTGCGAATAGAGCGTTTAGTTTGCTCATCTAGATAGGCGAAGTTAAAGCCCGGTTCAGTTGATAATTCAGTCGGTAATGGGGGAGCGCTCATAGGGATTGCAGTTTTTTCAGTAGGCGATCGCAGGCGGTCTCAATTTCAGCGGCGCATTGACGGTAGCTGCCCAAGTCGGTGCCATAGGGGTCATCAATATCCGGTTCGTGGGTATGGCCGACGTATTCTTTTAGCGTGAATAATTTAGCGGTGAACTGGGGAAGCTGGGAGGCTAGCAAAATCTTTTGAGGACGGGTCATGGTTAGGGCTAAATCGGCCCAGTCCATCAAATCCCAGGTCAGCCCCTGAGATTGATGGGCAGGATCAACGCCCTGCTCTTGCAGAATAATTTCCATCGGTAAAGACATCGGATGGCAACTGGAGGCTTTGGTACCCGCAGATTGGACCTCTACCGTTAAGTTTGAGTGCACCGCTTGGTGGCGTATAAGTGCGGCAGCGTAGGGGCTACGGCAAATATTTCCGGTGCAGATCAATAACACATTCACGATGGCACCTCCTTAAATGACGATGAACCAGACAGGCTAGGCTGAGTCGCCGCGGAGAGATCGTCTAAATCATCTGTTGATAGATGATCGGTTTTATTAGCAGCGGAAGACGATGGGGATTGTTCTTGAAGCTGTTGAGATTGAGCGTAGTCCTGCCGCAGTTTGCGCACTAGGTTTAGCTCTGCCTGAAAATCGATGTAGTGGGGCAACTTCAGATGCTGAACAAAGCCTTGGGCCTCGACATTGTCGGAATGGTAGAGCACAAACTCTTCGTCCTGG
>JBCDFX010000454.1:0-3640 GCA_039177155.1 Cyanobacteria bacterium P01_H01_bin.119 | reverse complement strand
TTCCCTACAGGTTTGACTTAAGATTTTAAAGCAATTAGAAACAGTTCTCAATTGTTGGCTAGCGCGCGCCGATTAGCGCCAGAAAAACACACCAGATTAGCTGTAAATACTCACCCCTGCCTCTCTGATATACCTCTATCCATCCACAGGGAGTATTATTCTCACTAACCATCCTATAGCTGGCAATGTCTGAAACTATCTTTGCCCAGATTCTTCGTGGAGAAGCGCCCGCGACATTTGTCTATCGTGACGATTGGGTTTCCGCCTTTATGGATATTCAACCCGTTAACCCAGGCCATGTCCTAGTTGTGCCCAATCAAAGCGTGGCGTCGCTGTCAGAGCTGGATGAAGAGACTGGAGCGCAGATCTTTCGCGTAGCCCAGCGGATTGCAAAAGCCTTGCAACAAAGCGAACTGCGATGCGAGGGCGTCAATCTGTTCTTGGCTGACGGCGCAGCGGCAATGCAGGAAGTGTTCCATGTCCATCTGCATGTCTTTCCTCGCTACCGGGGAGACGGGTTCGGCCTGCAGTTTTCAGAGCGGTATTTTACAAAACCCTCTCGCAGCGAACTGGAGAACGCTGGGGCAAAGATTCGCCAAGCACTTGACGCTGCAGCAGCTTAATATAGAATCAGTACATCTGAACTAATAAACTAAAATGAAATTTCCAAAACTAACCCCAATTCTGCGAATTTTTGACGAGGCCAAGGCTAAAGAGTTTTATATCGATTTTTTAGGATTCACCGTGGATTTTGAGCATCGGTTTGCGGAAAATATGCCGCTGTACCTTCAAGTTTCAAGGGGCAACTGTGTGCTGCACCTGTCAGAGCATCACGGCGACTGTAGCCCCGGCGCAGCCATGCGAATTGAAACCGATGAGCTAGACAGCTTCCATGCAGAGCTGCGGGCAAAGGAATACCGCTATGCGCAGCCGGGGATTGAAAATACACCTTGGGGAAGCCGCGATCTGTCTGTCAGCGATCCGTTTGGAAATCGACTAACGTTTACCAACGCTGTCAGTACCTAGCTGTCAGTACCTAGAGTGATGTGGGGTTGCCACTCTAAAGATTTGTGCTGCCATATCAATCCGCCGAGAGGTCTAGGCAGAGTTGCAAGCCAGATTGCTCCTGCGCCAACGACTCCAGCTATGCCGGGTGCGGCAAGCAATCTGACCGGCACTACGGCTTTCCAATAAATACAGCCAAATCAGGCAACAAAAAGGAGCTGTTACAAAACTGCTCCTTTTTTCCAATTAACCCTCTACTGTGGCATCAGACACTGCCATCGACTTAAACGGTCACTTTACGAGACCGTCTCTGTGCCAACAAACCTGCTGCAACAACCCCTAGTCCGACCATAGCGGCTGGTTCAGGCACTGCTTCTACATCGACGCGCTTGACATAAAAGTCGTCATTTTTCTCTATTGCGGCAAATGCAAACTGCTCACCCAAAAACGTAGGGGAAAAGAAGTAGGTGTTAGAGCCGCCAGGAATATCTTCGTCGCTAAGCTCTTCCACGCCATCGACAAACAGCGTGAATTCATCCTTACGATCAACAAAGCCAAAGGTCACAGACGTCATTTCAACGACCCGGTCAAACGTAAGTTTTAGCGCGTCTTGAAAACCAAATCCGTCTACTTGGAAGCTAGTGTCTAGAAAGCTAGTTACCCCCATTCCAAATCCGGTACGGACAACTCCCGTAGGCAATGGATTAGTACTAAATGGGGTCACAGTCAGCCCGACTCCCTCTTCATTAAAGCTAAAGGAGGGTTCAATATCAAAAGATCCTGTGAAGTCGAAGGTAATGGCTTGGGCGGGGGCCAAGCCCACAGCAGTAATGCCTAGGGTGGCTACTGTGCCTGCGATCGCGGTCTTAGACAAGAAGTTTCTCATTTTCGGTATCACCTAATCATCGTGAATATTTACGAAACGCATTGCGGCAACAGTTTTCGCACCACAAAATGGTCCGCCAAATGTCGGCAGACAAATATAATTTTGTGGCTAAAGCTTACGTGAAATTACGCGGGCGGGCGAGAACTGTTGCGATAGGCCCCTGATATTCAGAGAGACTGCGGAAAACGGAGTCTACGCTGAACACACTAACGTTGTAATTAATAACACTGATAAAAGATAGATCAAGGCCGTTAGTTAATCGAAAGTACACACAACGAACAGGGCAACTTCATTGAGTTTACGTAAAGTCAAAACTGACACCTAAGTCTTTGCAGACGGCTTGCGCCACTGGTTGGCGCGAATATTTTGTGCTGCAAGCTCAGCGGTTTCCGCAATCCGCTTGGCGCGAGTTTCCGATCGTTTTGCGGTGCTAATCCACTCCAAAATGCCTCGCTTAGCAGAACGTGGAAAGGCGTCAAAATTCTCAGCCGAATTGGGATAAGCTGCAAAAGCTGCTGCTAAATCTGGCGGAATCTCCAGTGCTTCAATCGCATCTAGGGCGCTCCAGGAGCCGTCTTGCTGGGCGGCTTCAAGCTTGGCTAGCCCGGCTGGTGCCATTAACCCTCCGCTCAGAAGTCGCTCAATCCGCTCTTTATTAACTTTTGACCAGCCTGTTTTAGGCTTGCGGGGGGCGAACCAAAGCAGCGATCGCGCCTCATCGAGCTTATTGGGTTTGCTGTCAATCCAACCAAAACACAGGGCTTCTTCCACCGCGTCGTTGTAATCGATCCGGGGTTTGCCCGTCGCTTTTTTGTAGGTAATAAGCCAAATGCCGCGATCGCGCTGATGATTTTCTGCTAACCAAGCGCGCCACTCAGCGCGAGTCAGGGGATGGATGGAATTTTTAGGTGCATTGGTCATCATTGCGCTGCCAATAAACCGCAAGTTTTACAGCAGTCGAAGGGACAATTAGAGCAGGGCTGCGAGTCAGATTGCTGCTGCGCCAACGACTCCAGGGACACTCGGTTCTGGGGACACTAGGTGGAGCAAGCAATCTGGCCAGAGCTACAGGATATCTACCAAAGCGTAGAAATGCTACAGCCTCTGAAGCGATTAAAAGCCCACCTCTACAACTACAGGCTTATGATCAGAGCCGGTATCGGCCCCAGTGTGAATGCTTGCAACGGTTAGATCCGAGCTAACCAGACAGTGATCAATAGGAATCTGAAATAAGGACAATACCCAACCCGGAATTCCACCATAAGTGCCGGGCGTGGGCCAGGTGGGCAAAATGCCAAAGCCGTCGCGGGCGTCATGCAAACCCGTTTTGCTCGCCAGTCGGCTGTAGTAGGGCGACCACATGGTGGTGTTGAGATCGCCTACTAGCATCACAGGGCCCTCTAGAGGGGCTAAGTAGTCGGTGACTTCGGCAAGCTGCTGATTGCGGGCCGTAAAGTAGCTGGGTCTCGCTGGCGGTAGCGGATGAGTGGCCAGCAGGGTGACAGGCTGATTTGCCAGCGAAATTTGAGCGACGATGCTGGGGATATTTCTGGGTCCAAAAAATTCAACCTGGGGGTCGCCGAGGGGGGCTTTGCTGTAGATTGAAATGCCAAAGTTATTGGTGTCAATGATCCGCGCAGAAGAGTAGGGCAGTGTATCGCCAAGGGTATCGAGCTGATTTTTCCACTGCTGGTTGACTTCCATAAACACGGCCACATCTGGATCTTCTTGGCGAGTCATGGTGAGAGC
>JBCDFX010000453.1:0-3644 GCA_039177155.1 Cyanobacteria bacterium P01_H01_bin.119 | reverse complement strand
GTTGCGGTTTTGCTAATTTCGGGTGGTATCTGGCATATCCTTACCCCTGGCATACTGCCCGTATTCAAGCGAATCTTGCGAGTCGAGGGTGAAGCCCTACTGTCTTATAGCCTAGGAGCGCTGGCCTTTATGGCGTTTCTGTCTTGCGTGTACGTCAGTTACAATACGGCGGCATACCCGGCTGATCTATTTGGTGCTGACCTTTTGCTAGCAGCAAATGTGCAATTTTTACTTGGCGCTGTAGCCTTAGGCGGACACCTTTGGCACGCCTACCGCGTGATCACTGGCTCAGGCTTAAAGGCTGACCCCAATGCTATTAGCCCTCAATTAGCCTATGAACTAGCAACTGCAGCCGCAGCAAAAGAGGCAAAATCTAAGGCCAAGCCCAAGGCAAAACCTGCTGCCAAAGACGTAAAAGCTGATTCTGCGCCCAAAGCGAAACCTGCCGCTAAAAAGGCAAAGGCTGATTCTGACGCCAAAGCAAAACCCGCTGCCAAAGAAGCAAAGGCTGATTCTGAGCCTAAGAGCAAAGCTAAGGCAGCTCCAAAAGAGAAGCAGCCAGCTGAGACTAAGGAGAAAGCAGCGCCCGTAGCCAAAGAAGCGAAACCTGCTTCTGAAGAGAAAGCTACACCTGTAGCCAAAGAAGCAAAGGCTGATTCTAAATAGAAAGCTGCACCTGCCCCTAAAAGCGACAAGCAGACTGCTTCAAAAGAGACAGCTGAGGCTAAGGCTGCAGAGACAGAGGCCGATTCTGCCGCCAGCGACAAGGCACCTGCCCAAGACGAGGGCAAAGCTGACTCTAAGGCAGAAGGCGACAGTAAAGCCGGGACAGAGTCTTAATGGCCTAACAGGGGCTTGGTTATGCCAAGCCCTAACCTATAAAGATAAGTCTGATCAGCCCGTTGTCGTCGATTGAGCCTGAATCATATAGTTAAGGCATTGATGATTTGAGGCATTGATCTTGCCGAGTGGAAGCGTTTTTATAAAACTGCCGGTTAGAGCTGCCCTGATTCTAATTGGGGTGGCCGGTTGTACAGGTGCTACACAGATGCAGAATGGTGCTCTAACAGGCGCTGTAGAGCGTGTTTGGGAAGATGGATTTGAGGTGAATACGGGCGATCGCACCGTCACAGTCGATGCTTGGGATGTGTGTGGCGACAATACTCAGCAAAGTGTATCGGTTGGTGATGAACTTACCGTAGAAGGGGAGTTTGATGATGGCGAGTTTGATGCCTCAGCTATTACCAACGCGAATGACGAAGATATTTGTTCAACCTAGAATGCATGGACGAAGCCGACGAAGTGTACGACTACCAGGCGGCAGAAACCGACTATCTGCAAGCCCTGCAAGATTTCGATGCTTTCCTTGAGCCGATTCCTTCGACCTAACCGGCTTAGTCTGGTGTCAATCACTTAGCCCCTTGACCGCTTCTTACCTTACAAAATTGTGGAAGGCTATCAATACGGCTCAAATGAGGAGTGTTGAAGCTCAGGGGCTACGGAGCCGTCAGGATAGAGAAACAGAGTTAATGGCCCCAATCGAACGGGCCGCTGACAATGGGTTCCCATCACGGTTTTAATTTGGACGGGCATCACGCCGTTGGGTGGATACGCCCACCATTCTCCATTGCGGCAGAATGGATCGGTGTAGCCCTGCTCTTCACACCAGGCATTGCAGACGCCGCGAATGGCACTGCCAAGATCGGCAAAGTTTGGAACTGTCATAAATCAGGTTTTACCATAAACGAATTTGGGTAATGCTGATATTTCCGGAGAGGCAAACATCTACATCACCGCCTGGATCTCGCTGGCGATCGCCGTAGCGTCCAACATAGCGAAACTGGCTATTTTCTACCGCAAACTGGGTCGGCAACGGCTGGGTGCAGCAGTTACAAAACACCATTTTGGGCTCAGAACCGCCCGGCTGAGGAAAAGGCAAATTCACATTCCAAAAGGTGCCGGGGGGATGGGGCAGGCTTAGCAGTTTATCAATCACTTGAGCCGATAGTTTAATGGTGCGCTCCCAGTCGATGGGCTGCTGCTGAAAAATATATTGAGAGATGGCGATGCCGGGCACTCGCATTAGGGTGGCTTCTCGCACAGCGGCGACGGTGCCAGAAACATAAATATCCGCTCCCATATTGCCCCCCGCGTTGATTCCAGAGAGAACATAGGTCTCTTTGACCGCAGAGGTTGGAGTAGCGTCAGGATGCAGATAGCTTAGGGCAACCCGGGTGCAGTCAGCCGGAGTGCCGCCAACCGCATAGCGGCTATCTCCCCGCCCATCGATGGCAATGGGGCCACCCCGATTAAGCTGATGGCTACAGCCAGATAGGGGGCGATCGGGGGCGACGGTAAGGCTGGGGCGATCGCCGAGGGCAGCCTTCATTGCGGCAATACCGGGCGCGTCAATGCCGTCGTCATTGGTCAAAATAAAAATCATGGGCAGATTAGAACAGTTAAGGGCGGCGTGAATCGTTAGGATATGGACGTGCAGCTTTAGCCAGGAGAACACCAATGACCGTTATTGCCGTGATCGATTACGACATGGGCAATATCCACTCCGCTTGTAAAGGATTGGAGAAAGCCGGCGCAATTCCGAACGTTACTGATAACTTAGACGAAATTTGGGCGGCAGACGGGGTCGTGCTGCCGGGCGTTGGTGCTTTTGATCCGGGTATTCAACATTTACGGAAGCGCGATTTAATTGCGCCCATTCGCGATCTGGTCGCCAGCGGCAAGCTGTTTTTGGGCATTTGCGTGGGGCTCCAGGTGCTGTTTGAGTCTAGCGAAGAGGGCATAGAACCTGGGCTGGGAGTCGTAAAGGGCACCATCGAGCGATTTCGCCCTGAACCGGGCATCACCATTCCCCATATGGGCTGGAACCAGCTAGAGATCACCCAGCCGGATATTCCGTTGTTTAGCGGGGTGAAAGATGGCGACTGGCTCTATTTTGTTCACTCTTATTACGCCAATCCGACAGATTCGGCGGTGACTGCCGCCACAGTAACCCACGGCAGCCAGACCATTACAGCGGCGATCGCCCAAAATAATTTGATGGCGGTGCAGTTCCACCCCGAAAAGTCAGCCCACGTTGGATTAAAGATTTTGTCTAACTTTGTGGAACTGGTTGAAGCTAAACAGCCTGCCCTTAGCACGTCTTAATGTCTCTGCGCATTCACGGCAATCGCCCGATTAAAACCCTGCCCGGTCAGGTCACTCGCCCCACCCCGGCCCGCGTGCGGGAGGCGGTGTTTAATATCTGGCAGGGTGCGATTCCAGGCTGCACCTGGCTAGATTTATGTGCAGGCAGCGGCGCTATGGGGGCAGAGGCCCTTTCACGGGGCGCGGCGCGGGTAGTGGGCATTGAGCAACTGGGTAAAGCCTGCGGTGTAATTCAGGCAAACTGGCAGAGCGTTGCCAAACCCGACCAGTCGTTCCAGGTGTTTAAAGGCAATGTGGTGCGGCAGCTCTCCCGGCTCCACGGGCAACAGTTTGATCGCATCTATTTTGACCCTCCCTACGCTAGCGGGCTCTACGATGGGGTGCTGGGGGCGATCGCAGCTCATCAACTCCTGGCTCCCCAGGGTGAAATCGCCGTAGAGCATTGCTCTAGCCACTGGCAGCCCTCTAACATTGCGGGC
>JBCDFX010000452.1:0-3652 GCA_039177155.1 Cyanobacteria bacterium P01_H01_bin.119 | reverse complement strand
TTCGAGCGTTTCAGATTCCGGGCAACTGTTTTATCAAGCTGGCGGTAGGCACGTGGCATGCAGGGCCACTGTTTGAACAAGCGTCAATTGATTTTTTTAATTTAGAACTGAGCGATACAAATATCACCGATCACCAGACCTGCAGCTTGAGCAATCGATACGGCATCCGCTACCGGGTTGTGCCTGGCCTCTAGTCTGTCAGAATAGACAATCTGCAATCGGCAATAACATACTTAATTATTTTTTGGGAGAGAGAAAGGTTTTTGCAATGTTTTGTATCGGTTGATTGCTAATTAATACGCGATCGCGATCTTGGCCCAGGGGATCTAAAACAAGGCTGAAGAATAAGCACTACAGGCTAGCGGTGCGTTTAGGCTGCTGCCAGCAGATTAATATCCAATTTTACCCACGCTTACATTGTTTGCATTTGTTAAATCTCTTTGGCCCTAGTTTTAGGGCTTTGATTTTGGCCGCAGTCTCAACGACTCAGCAGTCGCAGTTGCATCAATCAGCAGTCGCACCAAAAGTAGTTGCAATAAAGGAGCACACATGACCATCGCCGTGGACAACGCGCCAGATACGCTGGCCTCTTCAGAGGTTGCCCCAAGTCCCGCTAAAAAAGTTGGTATCCCAAAGGAAATTGCCGACCGGGAAGCCCGAGTTGCCGCTACTCCAGAGACCGTTAAAAAGCTACAAAAGCTTGGATTTGAAGTGCTGATCGAAAGCGGTGCTGGCGACAAAGCCAGCTTCTCCGACAGCGCCTATCAGCAAAGCGGATGTCAAATTATTGCTAATGCAGCCGAGCTTTGGCAGCGATCCGACATTGTGCTCAAAGTACGTGAGCCACAGCACCATCCTGAAGAGAACTGCCACGAAGCCGATTTGATGCGTCAAGGTGGCACGCTGATTAGCTTTATCTGGCCAGCCCAAAACGGCGAGCTGGTAGAGCGATTGGCCACCAAAGATGCCACCGTAATTGCGATGGACTCCATTCCTCGCATTACCCGTGCTCAAAAAATGGATGCCCTTAGCTCCATGGCAAATATTGCGGGCTACCGGGCGGTGATTGAAGCCGCTAATCATTTTGGTCGCTTTTTTACCGGTCAAATTACCGCTGCGGGTAAGGTTCCACCCTGCAAGGTATTGGTGATTGGGGCTGGCGTTGCTGGGCTGGCCGCCATTGGCGCAGCCCGCAGCCTAGGAGCCATTGTCCGCGCATTCGACACTCGCCCGGTGGTAAAAGAGCAGGTCGAGAGCATGGGAGCAGAATTTCTGGAGCTGGAATTTGAAGAAGACGGCACCGGGCAGGGGGGCTACGCCAAAACCATGAGCCCTGAATTTATCGCCGCTGAAATGGCTTTATTTGCAGAGCAGGCCAAAGAAGTAGACATTATTATCACCACAGCCCTGATTCCCGGTAAAAAAGCGCCGCTGCTGGTCAAGCAGGAAGCGGTGGAGCTAATGAAGCCTGGTTCTGTGGTGGTTGATATGGCCGCTGCTCAGGGGGGGAACTGTGAGGTGACTCGCCCCAATGAGATTTATCAATATAACGGCGTCACCATCATCGGGCTGACAAACTTAAATAGCCGCATGGCTAGCCAGTCGAGCCAGCTTTACGGCACTAATTTGTATCACTTGCTCAGCGATATGGGCGGCTCAGAACACTACCGGGTAGATAGGGAAGATGCCGTAGTTCGCGGGGCACTGGTGCTCCATGACGGTGAGGTCACTTGGCCTGCGCCAAAGCCCTCCCAGCCGTCTCCAGCTCCGGCTCAGCCCCAGGCCAAGGCAGCGCCTGTCGTAAGTGCAGAACCGTCTAAAGCTTCATCTAGTAAGGCTTCATCTAGCGGCAATATTCGGGGCATTCTCCTGCCTGTTTTGGCTGTGGCAGGATTGGCAGCCGTTGGTATCGGGGCGCCGTCTTCCTTCCTGTCTCACTTCACCGTATTTGTGCTGGCGTGCTTTGTGGGCTGGCAGGTGATTTGGAATGTTAAGCCTGCTCTGCATACCCCCTTAATGAGTGTGACTAACGCCATTAGCGGCATCATTATCATCGGCGGAATGCTGCAAATTTCTGGTGAGCTAACGGGGGCAACGACCATTCTGGGCGCTTTGGCCATCTTTGTCGGCACCCTCAATATTTCGGGTGGCTTTTCGGTGACCCAGCGCATGTTGAACATGTTTCGTAAGTAGAGATTTTTCATGTCTGACAATTTATTGACGGCGGCCTATTTGGCGGCCAGTATTTTATTCATCATGAGCCTGGGCGGCTTGTCCAATCAGGAAACGGCCAAGCGCGGCAACCTGTACGGCATTGCCGGGATGGCGATCGCGATCGCGGCAACTGCCGCTAGTGCCCAGGTTACAGGCTACGGCGTTTTGCTCTCTTCACTGATTCCGGCAGTGCTGCTGGGGGCGCTTTTAGCCGCCCGCGCCGCCATGACCTCTATGCCCCAACTGGTTGGGTTGCTCAATGGTTTTGGCGGACTGGCGGCGGTGCTGGTGGGCTACGCCAGCTATCTGCATCCCGATCCCGCTTTGGTGGGCGTAGAGATAACCATCCACAAAATTGAAGCCTACATCGGTATCTTTATCGGATCGGTTACGTTTATTGGGTCTTTGGTTGCCTGCGGCAAGCTGCAAGGCTGGGTTTCTAGCAAATCAGTGCTGCTGCCGGCCCGTCACTTTATCAATATTTCTATGCTGGTGGCGGTGATTGTGCTGGGCTATTTCTATATGGTGGCACCGGGAACCGAAGGCATTTTAGCCGTGGGTATTATGACCGCGATCGCGTCTCTTTTCGGCGTTACCTCCGTGCTGGCCATTGGCGGCGCCGATATGCCCGTGGTGATCTCAATTTTGAACAGCTATTCTGGCTGGGGCGCTGCGGCAACAGGCTTTATGCTCAACAACGACCTGCTGATTATCACCGGTGCGATCGTCGGCAGCAGCGGCATTATCTTGAGCTACATCATGTGCAAAGCCATGAATCGCTCCTTTGCCAATGTGCTGCTCGGCGGGTTTGAGAACAGCAACCAAAAAACCGCTAAAGCCATCGAAGGGGAAGCGACCCCCACCACTGTTGCTGACACCGTTGAACTGCTAGAAGTCGCAGAGCAGGTGATTATTGTGCCCGGCTACGGCATGGCGGTGGCCCAAGCCCAGCACGCAGTCTCTGAAATTACTCAGCAGTTGCGAGGCCAGGGCAAGCGGGTTCGCTTTGGGATTCACCCCGTGGCGGGGCGTCTGCCGGGTCATATGAATGTGCTGCTGGCAGAAGCTAATGTGCCCTACGACATCGTGTTAGAAATGGACGAAATCAATGACGATTTCTCTGAAACCGATGTGGTGCTGGTGATTGGCGCCAATGATACGGTCAATCCCAGCGCGGCAGAAGATCCCGGTAGCCCGATTGCCGGAATGCCTGTAATGGAAGTGTGGCATGCCGCTAACGTGGTGGTGCTAAAGCGCAGCCTATCGGCAGGGTATGCCGGCGTTGAGAATCCTTTGTTCTTTAAGGAAAATACTCAGATGCTCTTTGGTGATGCCAAGGCCAATGTCAATGCCATCTTGGGCGAGCTGGCGGTTAGCGGTTCTGGCCAGAGCAAAAAAGAGCTGGCAACGACTGCTGCATAACGCTGGTGGTATTGAT
>JBCDFX010000451.1:0-3665 GCA_039177155.1 Cyanobacteria bacterium P01_H01_bin.119 | reverse complement strand
CGAGCAATTTATGGCAATTGTGCGAGAAAGCGCCCTATATGCACCAACATTCGATAAAAAGCTCTCACGAATGGTGAATCGCGACTTTGAAAACCCAAATTTTCCCACCAAGCATTTGCTTAAAGATATGACCCTGTTTGCAGCGGCAGCAGAGGAAGCCGGCATCGACGCAACGGCAGCCGCAGCGGTGGGTCAAGTTGTGCAGCGGGCGATCGCAATGGGCCTGGCAGACAAAGACTATTCAGCCCTGTTTGCCGCAGTCAGCCCAGCCGATTCAGCCGGCTAAAGCGCTCAATACACCGTAGGCACAAAGGTTTGATTGTCCATAGGCGGACGCTGATAACTAATAGCGGCCTGTCGCGGCGGCAGCTCAATGGGGGCAGGGGTCAGGTCTTCGTAGGAAATCAAGCTGAGCAGGTGACTAAGGCAGTTGAGCCGGGCGCGGCGCTTATCATCGGCATCGACCACATACCAAGGCGAACGGGTGGTATCGGTCATGGCAAACATATCGTCCTTTGCTTTTGAATAGTCTACCCAGCGGGCCCGTGCTTCCAAATCCATAGGGCTGAGCTTCCAGCGCTTAGCCGGGTTGTCGAGGCGGGCCTGGAAGCGCCGCTCCTGTTCCTCGTCGCTCACCGAAAACCAATACTTAACCAAAATAATGCCGGAGCGCTGCAGCATATGCTCAAACTCAGGGCAGGTGCGAATAAACTCGGTGTATTCCGCATGGGTGCAGAAGCCCATCACTCGCTCAACTCCCGCCCGGTTGTACCAACTGCGATCGAACAGTACAATCTCGCCCGCTGCAGGCAAATGTTTGATATAGCGCTGAAAGTACCACTGAGTGCGCTCGCGATCGGTGGGTTTACCCAAGGCAACCACCCGACAGCCGCGCGGGTTTAAGCACTCTACAATGCGCTTGATCGCGCCGCCTTTACCCGCTGCATCGCGCCCCTCAAAAATCACAACGACCCTGAGTCCCTTGTGCTTGACCCATTCCTGCAGCTTTACCAGCTCAAGCTGGAGCCGTTCGAGTTCGGCCTCATAGAGTGACTTTTTCAGCTTTTTACCCTTGCTGGCGTCCTCTGACCGTTTACCGGCTTTTTGGGACTGCGATTGGCCCGCGGCACTATCGGCGGCCTGAGTCGTAGAAGTCTTGTGTTTAGCCATAGAGTTAATGAGACAGGTTTAACAAAGCAACTGCTTATAATTGCAAATGCATTTAAGGTAACGGCAGTTGACAAAAGTACACAGCCCCAACAGTCAAACCAGCCCTCTTAGACAGCGAATTTTGATTGCTGGCAATAGCTGCTCTGGTAAAAGCACTTTAGGCAGCCACTTAGCGACCATTCTAAGCGTACCGTTTGTTGAATTAGATGCCTTAAATTGGGAACCCCATTGGGTCGGTTTAAACGACACTGACCCGGATAAGCTGATGCGACGCATACAAGCAGCCACGGCCGGTGAGAGTTGGGTCGTGGCAGGTTCTTACGCCAGGTTTTCCCAACCGGTTTTCTGGCCTCGACTTGAAACAATCGTATGGCTTGACTTGCCGCTTTATCAGCTGGTTTGGCGGATGCTGAAGCGCTCATGGAAACGCTGGCGCACCCATGAATTACTGTGGGGAACCAATTATGAAAAATTCTGGCCGCAGTTGATGGTTTGGCGTAGAGAAGACTCTTTGCTGTGGTGGATCGTCACTCAATATCATCCCAAACGACAAAAAATGCTTGAGTATCATATCGATCCGCAATGGAGCCACATCCGGTTTATCCGTCTATGCTCAAGCCGTGAAATTCAAGCGTTTATCCACTCGATGACGCAACATACACCGATAAAATCACCGGAGCCGATTTGAGTATCATCTCGTTCTCTCCTTGAAATCCTCCCCGCGCCTCAACTTGCTTTAGGCGAACTGTGGCAGGATGGCGTTAGCAATTTTTAACCGCATAGGACCTCCAATATGCCCAAGGCTAGAACGTTACTGATTACGGGTGCATCTACTGGAATTGGTGCGGCAACGGCACGGCAAGCAGCGATGCAAAACTTTAATTTAGTGCTTGCGGCCCGCTCAACGGACAAACTGGAAAAGCTGGTTAAAGAGCTGAACACGGATAACGTTCGGACTTTTTCCTGCGATGTGACGGACTACTCAGCCCAAGAAAAACTGATTGCCAATGCAATAGAGGCATTTGGCAGTCTCGATGCGGTCTTTGCCAATGCGGGCAGCGGCGGAGAGCCCGGTGGCTTCTCCGCTGCTCCTGTCGAGTCTTGGCAGCGGATTGTCAACACAAATATCCTCGGTGTGGCCTATACGTTGCGAGCGAGTCTGCAGGAAATTAAAAAAGCTAAAGGTCACGTCATTATTACCGGGTCAATTGCCGGGCGCCGGGTGCTGAAAGGCTCGATGTATGCTGCTTCAAAGTGGGCGGTTTCAGCTATCGGCTATAACCTACGAGAAGAGATGCGGGGTACGGGCGTTCGGGTTACGCTGATTGAGCCTGGGATGGTGGATACGCCTTTTTTTGATGATCCAAAACCCGATGCACTGCGCCCGGATGATGTGGCTCGAACTGTACTCTTTGCCCTTTCGCAGCCACCAAGTGTTGATATCAGTGAGCTGGTTGTTTTGCCGACGCCGCCTACCGGCAGTTAAAGGGGGTTGGGAGGCTTGAGTGAATGGGTCGCGAAAAAAAAGCCCCAGCCGAAGCCGGGGCTTTAATCAGGGTGCATCTACCAATACTTAGTACTGGGGGTGGCGATCGGGTTCCGGATGATTTGGCGGAGATATCGCAGCTTGTTAAAAGGTTTGGGCGGGTTGCGAGTGGGATTGTTTCTGTGCTGATGGTTCCAGCGATACTGGGTGCGGTGAGTAATCTGACCAAAGTTGTTCAGATTGTTGCGGCGCCAACGACTCCAGCGACACTGGGTGCGGTAAGCAATCTGACCAAAGCTGTTCAGATTGTTTCTGCGCCAACGACTTCAGCGGTACTAGGTGCGGTGAACAATCTGACTAAAGCGATAAGAGGCGGAGGCTGGGTAAGACGGGGGTTGGGGCTTCGTTTGTAGGGAGTGCCTGGGGAAATGTCGCTTTCCCCAGACCCCATCGACCAGAACGAACCGCCGTTCTGGACTTCGCGGAAGGGGTGGCCTGTTGGTAAGAGTGTGGCCCCAAACCCAGTCGCTAAGGGAATTGTGTTCTTAGCTTGATACAGCAGCCGAAGGGACGATGAGGACGAGGCTGCGAGTTAGATTGCTCCGATAAGCGGCATCCCAGCGATACTGGGTGCGGTCAGCAATCTAACCAACGTTACAGCAGCCGAAGGGACGATGAGGATAAGGCTGTGAGTCAGATTACTGACACAGCCTAGTTTTGAACTTTGCATTTTGTATTTTGCATTTTGAATTCCGCGTAGCGCGGCTGGCGCTACCGGTGCGGTTGGCAATCTGACTAGCGCAATATCTCGATCTCAAGCTTTGAGGCGTTGGGCGGCTTGGGGCTGAAGTTCACACCCTTATCTGTACCAACTGCCATGCCTCTAAGGTAGCGATAACGGTGTAGTCATCCGCCTCGGATGATTGAAAGCTGGGATGGAGCCAGGCATAGCTATCGGTTGGTAAATCTAATGGGCTGCTGCTGTCTTTAAGTCCTAGGCGAGGGGTGT
>JBCDFX010000450.1:0-3669 GCA_039177155.1 Cyanobacteria bacterium P01_H01_bin.119 | reverse complement strand
TGAGTTCAGGGTGAGGCTTGGGGCGAACTGGCACAATTTGCACCGCGCAGGCTTTGAGTTCAGGCTGAAGAGAAATGGGACATACTTCAGAGTGGGTAACCGCGTTACATTCCGCATCGTCGGCCCATAGCGCGCCCCAGTGCATTGGCATATACACCGTGCCAGAGCGGATATTGGCGGTCACCAACGCGGGTAGACGGACGCTGCCCCGCCGCGATCGCACCTCGACCCAGTTACCTGACTGAATCTCTAGTTTTTGGGCGTCCCTGGGGCTAATTTCCATAAACGCATTGGGGTGCATCACGGTCATTTTTTCAATCCGCCCGGTGCGGCTTTGGGTGTGCCAGTGACCGTAAAGGCGACCATTCGTCATTACAAAGGGATAGTCGGGATCGGGGGGCTCGGCCAAACCGTGGGCATGTGCCGCCACAAACTGGGCGCGGCCATCGGGCCTTGGAAAGCGAAAATCCGTGTAGAGCCGCTTGTCGTGTTTAGTGGCGGCGGTCTCTGGGGTTTCTTGGGCCGGGCAGGGCCACTGAATCGGGCCTGCTTTGGCGACCCGTTCGTGGCTCAGCCCGCTGACATCGCAAATCCGCCCTTGGGTCAACTGGGCAAACTCGGCATAGACTTCGGCAGAATTTTGGAAGCTAAACTGCGCTATAAACCCCAGCCGGCGCCCCACCTCTGCCCAAATTTCCCAATCGGCCCGGGCTTCTCCTGGTGCCAGGCGAAACGCCGGGCAGTAGGTCACGGTGCGCTCAGAGTTGGTCATCATGCCTGCTTTTTCGCTCCACTGGGCAGCGGGCAGCAGCACGTGGGCATACTCGGCAGTTTCAGTTGGGTAGTAGGCGTCTTGCGAAATGGTGAAGGGCGATCGCCTCAGGGCCGCCTTGGTCCGTTCAATATCGGGCATACTCACCGCCGGGTTGGTTGCCGCCACCCACAGCAATCCCACCTGATCGCGCTCCAGGGCGCGAATCATATCCCAAGCGGCTAGCCCCGGCACACCAGAAATACTGCCGGGCGGTAGCTGCCAAGCCGCTTCTACTTCGGCTCGATGGGCCGGATTTTTGACCAGCCGGTAGCCGGGCAAAATATGGGCCAGTCCCCCGGCTTCCCGGCCGCCCATGGCGTTAGGCTGACCCGTTAAGGAAAACGGCCCCTCGCCAGGTTTGCCAATATGCCCAGTCATCAAGTGCAAATTGATAATGGTGCGCGCTTTGGCGGTACCCTCCACCGACTGATTAATGCCCATCGACCAGAGAGAGAGCACCCGCTTAGAGTCGCCCCACCAACGGGCAGCGGTATCTAAATCGTTAAGGGAAATGCCGCAGATCTCTGCCACTCGCGCTGGCGGGTAGCTATCGACCAGCTCAGCATATTGGGCAAAGCCTGTGGTGCATTCATCGATAAAAGCAGCGTCAATTTTTCCGTTTCTCAGCAACAAATGGGCAATGCCGTTGAGCAGAGTTAAATCGGTACCAGGCTTAATGGCCAGGTGCAAATCCGCATCCTGAGCTGTTTTGGTCCGGCGCGGATCGACCACAATTAGCTTGACCCGGCGTTTATTCTTTTTGTGATATTTGCGGAAGCGATTAAAAACGATGGGGTGGCATTCGGCGGTATTGGTACCAATTAAAAAGGCGCAGTCGGTTTGCTCCAAATCGTCATAGCAGCAGGGGGGGCCGTCGGACCCCAGGCTCTGCATATAGGCCGCCACCGCTGACGACATACACAACCGCGAATTGGCATCAAAGTTGTTGCTGCCCAAGCAGCCCTTCATCAGCTTTTGGGCAATGTAGTAGTCTTCGGTCTGGAACTGACCCGAACCATACATGCAGATAGCCTCTGCCCCTTGGGTTTGGCGCACGGTCTGAATGCGCGCCGTAATTTTGGTTAGGGCTTTATCCCAGCTCACCCGACGAAACGGCTGATCGAGGCTGTCGCGCACCATGGGATAGAGCAGGCGATCTTTGCTAAGAGATTCGGTAATGGTGCCCCCTTTAACGCAGATCATTCCCCGGCTGGAGGGATGGGCGCGATCGCCCCTAGCTTGCCAAATTGGGTTGCCCTGTTTGTCGCGGTGAACCGGACGACCGGGCTGGGCGGGGGGTGAGACTTCTAATCCACAGCCCACGCCGCAGTAAGGACATAGGGTTTTATAGGAGTCTGTCATGGTCAACTATCCAAAATTCTCTTCAATAGGTGCATGAGCGCATCAGAAGACGCTCGCTCTGATAAATCTGATTAATTAGTGCGGAAAAACCGCGATCGCTTTTGGGTCGCTGATACAGCAAAATCAGCGCTGTGGATAAAAATTTTGTCTCAATATTCGATATCAAGGGCATAGAACGCGCTACGCCCTTGATATCGATGTACAGCCTTAGCCGAGCCAAGCACTCAGCTTTAAGAGATTAGATAATCCGCGCAGACTGATCCTCTGGCATTGCAGATGGATGGGGAATCATCGACGGCTCAGCCTCACCTTCATGGAACTCAGCAAAGGAACCCTTGGGCTCATCGAGGAAGAACACGCACAGGAAGGCCACAATCAAGCCGGCAATACCCAATAGCTGGAAAAACTGAGCATTAACCACCGCCATCAGCGGTTCACCGCCGTTAGTAGCCGCCGATGCATCGGTAAAGAGCAGACGAGTGGTCAGGTAAGCCACCGCGCCAACGTTACCGTAGGCACCAACGTTACCGGCGATCTGCCCGGTTACCCGGCGCTTAACTAGAGGCACCATGGCAAAGGTGGCACCTTCAGAAGACTGCACAAAGAATGAGCAGGCCATTGTTAGCAAAACGGCCAGCGGTAGAGGCCAAGCACTGTTCACTGTGCCCATCATCATGTAGCCGATCCCCATACCGGCAGTTAGCACCACCA
This sequence comes from Cyanobacteria bacterium P01_H01_bin.119, assembly GCA_039177155.1. Classification (GTDB taxonomy): domain Bacteria; phylum Cyanobacteriota; class Cyanobacteriia; order Phormidesmidales; family Phormidesmidaceae; genus JBCBZT01. The sequence goes on along the minus strand of JBCDFX010000450.1, from coordinate 782 downwards.
TGGTCCATTTGCGGCTGCCCATTTTGTCAGAAATAAGACCGCCACCGGGACGAGACGCCAAGTTCATAAAGGCGTAGCTTGCAGCAACCAAGCCAGCGGTCGCTTTATCGAGGCTAAAGGTGCCTTCAAAGAAAGCCGGCAGCATAGTCACCACAGCAATCTCAGAACCAAAGTTGACGATATAGGTCAGCTCCAGCATGGCCACCTGCTTAAACCGATAGCGATCTTCCGGGGGATACTGCTTGCGGCCCGCCAGCAGATCTTTATTCACGCTCCAGCAGTTGTAGGATTGGAACAGGTACAGACCAAAGACGGCTAAAATCGCAATCCACATACCGCCTGTGGTCAAGAAGTTAACCTTCTGTAAGCGCCAAGCCAACACCATCAAAATCACGTTCAGCGGAATATTCATCGCCATCAGGAACCAAAAGTCCCTGACGGAGGTGACTTCCATGCCACGAGCGCTTTCAGGACGCTGATAGACCTTGCCAGGGGGCGTATCCGTGACATTGAAGTAGTAGAACACGCCATAGAGAGCAGCTATGATACCGCTACCCGCGATCGCCGCGCGCCAGTTCAAAATATCGGTCTCAAATGGCGGAAACACGAGCACTCGGAACGTCTCTTCCTGAGGAAACTGGAACGCACCCGGCAAAAAGGTCAGCCCTAGGGCGAAGAGAACCATTGTAAAGGCTGAGAAGGCGGAGCCAAAATTGCCCCAGCCACCATAGATGCCTTCGGCAGTGCCGACTTCCTTAGGCGGAAACCACTCAGCCGTCATG
>JBCDFX010000449.1:0-3670 GCA_039177155.1 Cyanobacteria bacterium P01_H01_bin.119 | reverse complement strand
TATCGGTTGAATGCGCTTTATCGCCATGAGGACAGTTTTCGAGGGTTTGATACAGATCTTGAGCGCTTTTTTATCGCCCCGACAATACGTTGGCAAATTAGCGATCGCACCGATTTAACCGTCAGTCTTGAATACACTAATGATGAGCGACCGGCAGACGCTGGGCTAATTGCCATTGGCGAAGGAGTTGCTGATGTTCCCTTTGACCGGGTAGTTGGTGACCTAAATAATATTCGTGAGCAGGAGATTTTACGAGTTGCGTATAATTTTGAACATCGCTTTAGCGATAGCTGGCGGTTTCGCAACGCCTTCAGTTATGTCAGGTCTGATGCGGAAAGTCTTTCTGCCATATCCGCTGTCATAGTCGATGAGCAAGCAGGGGACATTCTTGTAGGATTTTCTAATTTGATCGCACCTTTAGAGGTGTTTGATTTACAGACCAATATTGTGGGTGAATTCAATACAGGTTCAATCGAGCACACGGTGCTATTTGGAGTTGACCTGTTTCGGCAGGGTGAACCAGGCAATCGTGAAATTTTAATTGCTCCTTCTACCCTGACTCCCTTCAACGTATTTAACCCAACCTACGGTATAGTTCCGCGTCCCGCTCCACAGGATTTGCTTGCCACTGGGATTATAGAAGTCCGAACTGATACTCTCGGCATTTATCTGCAAGATCAGGTGACCCTGCTAGATAATCTAAACCTCCTGGCTGGGTTTCGCTATGACATGGTTAATCAAGAAACCATTAATCAGCCGAACGCCTTTAATCCAAATGGTTCTGAATCATCCCTTAATGAAGATGCTTTCACGCCTCGGGTGGGGCTGGTCTATCAGCCCATCGAAGAAATTTCACTCTATGGCAGCTACAGCACGTCGTTTTTACCCAACACTGCTACAACCTTTACCGGCGAGATTATTCCTCCCGAAGAAGGCCAACAATTCGAAGTCGGCATCAGGGCGGAACTGTTAGGCAATAGACTCGTTGCTAATTTAGCCTTCTTTGATCTTGCCAAGCAAAACGTCGCTACCCCTGATCCAAACAACTTCGGGTCTTCTGTTGCGACCGGAGAGCAGCGCAGTCGAGGTGTTGAGCTAGATATTGCCGGAGAAATCTTACCGGGTTGGAATATCATTGCCAACTACGCCTACACCGACGCTACCATTACCTCGGATAACAGCGGTAACGAGGGAAATCGACTCACGGGCGTACCCGAGCATAACTTTAACCTGTGGACCACCTACGATATTCAAAATGGCCCCCTCGAAGGGCTGGGCTTTGGGCTGGGGTTTAACTATGTAACTGAGCGCTTTGGCGACACCGCCAATACCTTTACTGCCGATGGCTATTTCCTCACCAATGCGGCTGTTTCCTACAGTCGTGATAATTGGCAAGCAGCGATCAATATCCGCAATTTGTTTAACGTCAACTATATTGAATCTGCAGGCAGAACCCGGACACTGGGCATTGGCCCTGGGGAACCCTTTACCCTAATTGGTTCATTCTCCATTGAATTTTGACGCATCAATGAACTGTCAACGTCGCTTTTTCTTACAGATGGGAGCTGCTGCTCTCATTGCCTCGGCTTGTACAAGAGGAACTCAATCGCCTGATCAATCGATCGCGTCGGCATCTAACGATGTTAAACGAGTCAAGCATGCCTTTGGCGAAACCGAGATTCCAGCCACGCCAAGTCGGGTGATTGTATGGGGGTACACGACAATTGAGGCAGTCGTCGCTCATGGGGTGCAACCCATCGGGATACCGGATGGGATCGTTGGCAATATGCTTTACCTTTCATTAGATGAAGGAACCGTCGCAGAAATCGGCGATCCAGGTCAACCCAACCTGGAAAAAATTGCGGCCCTGAAGCCAGACCTCATTCTCACCAGCAAATACAGAGTCCGAAACGCCTATCCCCTCTTGGCACAGATTGCTCCAACAGTGGTGCTGGATATTGATGGCAATGCTGAGTGGAAAGAACTCACTCGCTTGTGTGGAGAAGTGCTTGGCAAACCTACCGAAACCAAAAGGCTAGCGGCAACCTATGAGACCAACCTGCAGCAAGTTAAAGCTCACTTGTCTCAAACCGCCACACAACCCCAAATTTCTGTCGTCTCTTTGTTTCCAGGACGCATTGCCACTCATGGAACAGAGGCCTTTGCTGGTAGCGTACTAGCAGATGCAGGTATTGCCCGTCCAGCCAGCCAGGCTCAGGCACAAGGCCCCCAAAATATTTCCCTAGAGGCCCTCGACCTACTGGATGGGGATGTCATGTTTATTATGAGACCACAGAGTAACACCGAAATCGCGACGGAAATTCGAACTGAAATTGATCGCGTCCAAGCCCATCCCTTATGGGCTCAGCTCAAGGCAGTGCGAGCCAACCAAGTGTACGAAGTTGGTCCCCATTGGTTAATCGGTAGCTATATTGCAGCCAATCTTATTCTGGATGATTTGCTGAAATATTTGAGCGATTAAAAAATGCGTTTCGGAGCCAAAATCGCTAGAAAGACGGCTTCTCACTCCCCTAAGCTGATCGAGACATTCTCCCCTCCAGTTTGAAGCTCAAAACGGCAGGGAACCATCGGGAGCAGAGAGTTCTGTGCGTACGTTTTTGATTATCTGGCTGGGGCAATTCGCTTCCCTACTCGGCTCTGAGATGACCAACTTCGCCATCACCATTTGGGCTTGGGAGGTAACCGGGCAGGCTACGCCGCTAGCGTTGATCATGACAGTGACCCAGATTCCCAGGCTGTTGATTTCCCCCTTTGCCGGCATTTGGGTGGATTGCTTTAATCGCAAAACGCTGATGCTGCTAGGCGATACTGTGGCGGGGCTGTCCACTGCTGTTCTGCTGGCGCTGTTTTTAAGCGATCGCCTACAGATTTGGCATCTTTATCTCTCTGGGGGCATCAACGGGGTTTTTGGCTATATGCAGGGGTTGGCCCATTCGGCTTCCATATCGCTGATTGTGGCTGAGCGGCACTATACCCGCGCTTCGGCCTTTGAATCTTTGCAGATGTCGGGGAGCTTTGTGGTGGCACCCGCCATTGCGGGGGGCATTTACGCGATCGCTGGTCTGAGCGGCATTCTCACGATTGATTTGATCACGTTTGCCATTGCGATCGCGACTTTGAGTGTGGTGGCAATTCCTCAGCCTGCGATCGCGGCTGCTCCTTTAAGGGAACAGCGGGCAACTGAAACAGTGTGGCGGCAGCTTACTTTTGGCTTTCGCTATCTCTGGCGTCGTCCGGGTTTGAGAACACTGTTGGGCTTTTTTCTAATCAGCAACTTTATCGACAGCGCTAGCTTTAGCCTGCTACCCCCGATGGTGCTGGCCCGCACTAACAGTAATGCCGCTGCTATGGGAACGTTATTTTCCTTCTTTGGCATGGGAGGGCTGTTAGGGGGCTTGACCCTTAGCCTCTGGGGCGGGCCAAAACGACGTATCCACGGCGTATTGATTTCTAGTGCTATTTGGAAGATGGGCCTGATTGTGCTGGCCCTGTCTCGAAATCTTGCCACCCAAATCGGCACTGCGTTAATCAGTGGATTTTGTTCGCCGTTTCCGGGGAGCTGTAGCCAAGCCATCTGGCGATCGCAGGTGGAACCTGAGGTACAGGGGCGGGTGTTTGCCAGTCGATTCTTGGTGACGCAGTTGGCGAC
>JBCDFX010000448.1:0-3672 GCA_039177155.1 Cyanobacteria bacterium P01_H01_bin.119 | reverse complement strand
CTTCGACAAGCCAACGGGAGGGTGAACAACTTAGTAGCTAACGAGTTGCCAATGATTCGCGCTGATCCGCTGCACCTAAGGCGCGTTTACGACAATATGATTGTCAACGCTCTGCAGTATAACCAGCCCAATGTTTGCATCACGCTAACTGCCGACGTGCAGGGAAACTTTCTGCACTGCACCATTGGTGACAATGGACAGGGAATTTTGCTCAAAGCTAACCGCTCAGAAGCTTATGCACCTGGTCAGAGTTTGTTTAATCGCTACAGCAGAGGGCCGAGTAAGCGGCAGCCCCTGCATCTAGGATTGGGGCTGCATATTTGTCAGCAAATTGTGGAAGCCCACGGCGGAATAATTGGCGTTGAAAGTGAACTCGGTCGAGGCAGCACGTTTTGGTTTACGCTGCCGCTTGCTAGTTAGGTCTTAACGAGACAGATGATTCAAAGCTAGATCGAGTCCTTTGTAGCTGTGCTCAGATTGCTCACCGCACCTAGTGTCGCTGGAGTCGTTGACACAGAGGCAATATGACTCGCAACCCTAGCCGAATCTTTCGGCGGGTTGCTAGAGCTGTGGTCAGATTGCTCACTGCACCGGGTGTCGCTGGCGTGAGGCTGGACTTTGGCCAATTCAGATCAAGGAAGAGCAGGAAAGTTGTAGAGAGTATAAATCGTTAGTTCAGTCGATTTGTGCCCGTAAATTCACGATATTTTTCAGGAGATTGCAATGTTAAAGCAAACGATATTAGGTTTAACGAGCGCTGTAGCCATTGGCATTGGATTTGGTGGGGCTGCTGAAGCGGTGCAGATCACCTTAGGGAACGACGATTATGAAATTTCGACAGTGTCGGGCACATATAACGATCTGCTTCCCCAGTTGTCTATAAATCCCTGGTTTACATCTTTTACGCCCTCTGAAAGTGCAGCAGCTCAGGCAAATTTAGGGCCTAGTGTGTTCTTCGCTTTCGATCTGGGTCTGGGTAACGGCGGGGTTGGATATGCGATTCGTGATGATAATGTCTTTATTGGATTTTTTAATCGACAAACCTTCGACCCTGATTACTTCACCACGGTCAACACATTTGCAGTCGCTGAGCTGATTGACGGCGTTGATCCTGAGCCCGTCCCCGAACCAGTATCTGGCCTGGCTATCTTGGCCGCTGGTGCCGTTGTCGCGGGCGGTGCGCTAAAGCGGAGAACTAATATCGGGTAGCCAAATAGCGGTGCGTTTCAGAGCGAACGCACCGCTATTTGCACTAATTGAAAATGGATGACGTTGTTGATTGTAATTAGGGCTTTTCATAAGAGGTTTTCGCCGGAGTAATCTCGAAAAATGCGAGGTTATTGGCCTAGATCTAGCAAATTCAAATTTCAGCGAATTGAACTTTCTGTGAGTATTAGTTTCTAAGTCAAGCTTTAGCTTACCTAAGCTCAATAACTGCATATTCAGAGAATCTGAACTCCACGAGATTGATTACAGCACTGATCATCACTGGGATGCTGATTATGGAAGCACCTGGACTCGCAGCCCTGTCCTAATCGTCCCTTCGGTTGCGATATAACTTTGGTCAGATTGCTCACCGCACTCAGGGTCGTTGGAGTCGTTGTTACAGAGCAATTTGACTCGCAACTCTGGCCAAACCTTTCGGCAGATTGATATAACAGGGCCAGTGAACACGCGTTGCGCTGGAGTATGCTCTCTTGCTCTGACTGGGGAGTGCGTTGTTTGATCAGGTGCGCTTACTGGTCAATCTAGGCCGTAGCCTGGGGCGATACGACCCGACCTTCACGCTCTCCCCGCAAATTAATCACGCGAATTAATCAAAAGTAAAACTGGCTCAAAATGTTGGATGGCCTCGAAATTTTAGATCGCTCCAAGCGATCTATCCAAGCAGTGCCTGCATACTTCTAAAGAAGGCCCAGCCAGACAAAGAAATTCTGACGAGTCCATAACTCAAGCACAAGCAACGCCACAAACCCAACCATCGCAAATCGACCATTGATCTGTTCTGCGTAGGCCGTCCAGCCAAATTTCGGCTCAAATTTAGGGTCAAGTTTCGAGTCTTGGGCGGCAGTGGGCTCAGATGGGGGAGTGGGTTGTTCAGGAGATGCCATTTTGAACTCCGGTAAAAATCTGCTGGGGTGCGTTTGCTACAGGCATCTTACTATTCAATACGGAGAAAGTGCGGGCGATCGCACTATAAAGATTATCCTAGAACTCTGACAGTGGGGCAATATTTAATGGCCTTCAAATGCAACAGGTTTCAAATGCGCTCCTTGCCCAGGCTAATTGAAACTAAACTTTTGAGGATAATCAATTTAATATCAGCACATTCTGAAAAAATCGGTTATCCTTTTCATCAAAATACAGCACTTTAAATTCAGTGAGGTGTATGGATGAATGTCAAATTCTTACGCTGAGTCGATTGGCAGTACCTTGCCTGCAAAGAAAATGCTGTACAGCTTAAAAACTATTTTTGATGATCTGCATGTCAAGCACGACGGCGTCTCGACTTTTGCACATCGTTCCTAAAATAGGGCTTTTAGAGTAGATTGAAGCGATCGCCGACTGATTAATGTACCGATTTAAGTCAAAGATTAATGTAAAGGATAGTTTAACCCATGACTGAAACAACAGTTTCTCCCCTAACCGGAAAAGCGCTTTTGCAAAAAGTCAAGGATTTAGCTCATTTGCCTAAAAAAGAAACCGCGAAAGCTTGTGGTTACTACACTCTCACTAAAGACGATCAGATTCGGGTCAACCTGACGGATTTTTATGATGCCCTGCTAGCCGCCCGAGGGATTACCCTTAGTCCTGAGAGTGCCGTGAAAGACGGCCGTGGACGGGAGCCAACTTATCGTGTCAGCGTACATAAAAATGGGCAAATTGTTATTGGTGCAACATATACCCAAGAAATGGGGCTTCAGTCTGGTGATGAGTTTGAAATTAAGCTGGGTTATAAGCATATTCACCTCTATCAGTTAGATGAAAATGACCCATCAGAATCCGCAGATGAAGAAGATTAGCGAGGGTTTTAACAGACAGTTGGCCAACCTGCGGGGATAGATAGGATTAGCACTCAATTACATTCACCGCTAATCCTCCGCGAGAGGTTTCTTTATAGTTTGCATGCATATCTCGCCCGGTATCGCCCATAGTTTTAATCACTTTATCCAGGTGGACGCAGTGTTGGCCGTCACCTTTTAGAGCCATACGCGCGGCATTGATCGCCTTAATGGCGCCCATCGCGTTGCGCTCAATACAGGGCACCTGCACCAAACCGCCCACCGGATCGCAGGTGAGCCCAAGATGGTGCTCCATAGCAATTTCAGCGGCATTTTCCACCTGGGCCGGGGTGCCGCCCAAAACTTCGGTTAAGGCGGCAGCCGCCATAGAGCTGGCCACGCCAACCTCCCCCTGACAGCCCACATCGGCCCCAGAGATAGAGGCGTTCTCTTTATATAAGATGGCGATCGCGCCAGCTACCAGCAAGAAGCGCTCAATGCCGGCTGAGCTGGCCCCGTGGCAAAAGTGCCAGTAGTAGTGAATTACCGCTGGAATCACCCCCGCTGCGCCGTTAGTTGGAGCAGTGACCATCCGTCCCCCAGCGGCATTTTCCTCATTTACCGCCATCGCGTACAGATTTACCCAGTCCATAATGGTGAGGGGATCGCT
>JBCDFX010000447.1:0-3674 GCA_039177155.1 Cyanobacteria bacterium P01_H01_bin.119 | reverse complement strand
GTCGTCGGGCGGCGCGTAAATTGAGTCGCGGCGAGCCGCCCGGTCAACGCCCTCATATTTCTGGGCATAGGCCGTATCCGCGAGGGGATTATCGGGCGAATCCCAGTCTTCCCAGCCGTCAGCAATGTCATCCAGGGTATCGTCCACGGCGCTGCCGCCAGGGGCCACGTAGACCGTATCTTGAGCCGTATCGTCCCAGCCTTTCTCCAAATCGTGAATGGTCGCATCGGCCTTGTCGCGATCGTGCCGCTGGCGGCGGCTGAGATTTTCATCTTCGGGACGATTACCGCTGGCGTCTGACCAGTCTTCCCAGTCGCTGGGCTTGCGGCGCTGTTCCCACGCCTGCCAGTTTTCGGTAGCAACGACATTACTGGGTGGGGACGCCGTCGATGGGGGACGTGGGTCACGGCGCGGCGCTTCGCGATTTGGCTGACGATCTGCTACGTCGCGACGACCGCGTGATTGAAAGAAATCTTGGGGCGATCGCATTGACCATTTTCGACTGCGCGACTGGGATACGCCATCGTCCGAGCGCCCCGCATCGGGATGCGGTGGCTGCTCTGGTCGTTCTGGTCGGACTGTCCAGCGGCGTCGGTTTGACCGCTGAGCAGAGCTAGTACTGCTATCTGCCAGCGCCGCGATCGCTATAGCCGTCAGGGCTCCGAGGGCGATCGCGGCCACCAGCCAAACCCCCAGCGGCAGCGTCACCGAACGCCACCCCAAAAAGTTTAGCGCTAAGACAGGCGTTGCATTTTGCAGAGCTAAAACAACTAGCGCCGCCACCATCAACGCCGTGATGATTAACCGAGGGGCTTGCTTTCCCATTGCGGGCACCTCTCCACAGCGATACCCATCTATCCTAGAACTTTACCGTCAGCAGATTTTCACGAATCGTCAGCAGCCTTTTGGACTTCAGCACGCTAGCAACGCTTTCGCCGCTTCTCCCTCGGCAGGAATTATTCTGTTATTCAGGAACTATACGCTAACTTCTAGCCCTCAAGCTCCCGTTTTTAAGAGGTTGCCACCGCCCCAGCCCCATAAGTTCTGTTCATTAAAAAGTGAAGAAAAATGACAGAATTGCTTGCTTGAATCACGATTAATCCTAAACAGTGCGGCGGTCGTCCTTGCATCCGGGGAATGAGAATTCGGGTGTCGGATATACTGCGATCTTCACTGCTGGACTCAGTGCAGAAGAAATTCTTACAGAAATGTCCGACCTTGAAGCCGATGACCTGAAGGCCGCACTTTTGTACGCCTTGCGTAGGCACGATTATCTTGTGACAGTGTGGAATGTAAAAGACTTTTCTCCATTCTATTGCTCGCCCACGCTGCGAAACCGATACCAGTCGCCATAGAGCGGCTCGATGGTGTAGCCGTCGTCGCCAAATGGGCTGCCCTCCTCATTGGGCTGATAGGCAACCCCATAAGACATGCGGAACGGACCAGCTTTGCTCGTCTCGAAGTAAGTGCCGCCGTGAGGGTCAGCAGCATAGTAGTTCACTATATTAAAGTCCTAATCGTTCAAAAAGGCCAGAAGCGTCAAATCTGTCTTCGGCGATCTGAGCATCACTCACATAAGCGGCGAAATCGGCTTCTGAAAGACTGAAGGCTGTCTGCATCGGCAGATTTAGCTGAATCAAAATGTGGGTCGCAAACATTATCGCCACGGTGACGATCGCCAACCCTTGCCAGCGAGCGTGCCGGCGAGGTGGCGCTGTCTGAGACTCCGGCTGATGTCTTTTAACGATTTTTTGTAGGTAGAGGCCGATACCGATAAAAGCGATCGTCGGCAGCACGATCGACAACACCCACAGCAACCCAATAATCCCGAAAAACCTCAGGTTTTCCAGGCCTCCGGGCCAGATGCTGCCCCCAACAATGTCAAGCAAAGCAAATTGATGCCCAGCAGCACCCCTGCCAGAAATAGTTTCATTGCTTTAATCTCACTTTCCAGCTAAGAGCCGCACGCAGTACCATTAGAGACTGCTAACTTAGTTTGCTGATCTCTTTTCCTGCTATGCCTACTATGCCCCGTCGCTATCACGTCACCACCTTCGGTTGTCAGATGAACAAAGCTGACTCTGAGCGCATGGCTGGAATTTTGGAGACGATGGGCCTGCAGTGGGAGGAAGATCCGCTCCAGGCTGACGTGGTGCTTTACAACACCTGCACCATTCGCGACAATGCCGAGCAAAAAGTCTATTCCTATCTAGGACGCCAGGCTAAGCGCAAGCAAAAAAAGCCTGACCTGACGCTAATTGTGGCAGGCTGCGTGGCTCAACAAGAAGGGGAAGCCCTGCTGCGTCGCGTGCCTGAGCTGGACTTGGTGATGGGGCCGCAGCACGCCAACCGCCTGCAAGACCTGCTGGAACAAGTGATGGACGGTAGCCAAGTGGTGGCGACTGAACCCGTCCACATTATGGAAGACATCACGAAGCCCCGCCGCGATAGCACAGTTACCGCCTGGGTCAACGTGATTTACGGCTGCAATGAACGCTGTACCTATTGTGTCGTCCCGGGTGTGCGTGGCGTCGAGCAGTCCCGTACGCCCGCAGCGATTCGGGCTGAGATGGAGGAACTGGGGCGCCAAGGTTTCAGGGAAGTCACCCTGCTGGGGCAAAATATTGATGCCTACGGACGCGACCTGCCTGGCCTGACTCCTGAAGGCCGCCGCCAAAATACGCTGACCGACTTGCTTTATTACGTCCATGACGTTCCCGGTATTGAACGGATTCGCTTTGCCACCAGCCACCCCCGCTACTTTACCGAGCGCTTGATCAAAGCTTGTTGTGAGCTGCCCAAGGTCTGTGAGCACTTTCATGTGCCATTCCAGTCGGGCGATAACGACGTGCTTAAGGCGATGGCGCGAGGCTACACTCACGAAAAATATCGCCGCATTATTGACACGATTCGCGACTATATGCCCGATGCTGCTATCAGCGCCGATGCGATTGTCGGCTTCCCTGGCGAAACGGAAGAGCAGTTTCAAAATACGCTGAAGCTGGTAAATGACGTTGGCTTTGACCAGCTCAACACGGCGGCCTATTCCCCTCGCCCCAATACGCCAGCGGCACTGTGGAAAAACCAGCTGAGCGAAGAGGTGAAAAGCGATCGCCTGCAGCGACTCAACCATCTGGTCAATCAAAAAGCGGCTGAGCGATCGCTGCGCTACGGCGATCGCATTGAGGAAGTGCTGGTCGAAGACGTCAACCCCAAAGATCGCTCTCAAGTGATGGGCCGCACTCGTGGCAACCGCTTGACCTTCTTTGCGGGAGATATCAACGAGCTCAAGGGCCAGCTTATCAAAGTGAAAATCGCCGAAGTTCGCGCCTTTAGCCTCACCGGGGTGCCGTTAGTGCCGGCGCTAGTGTAAGCCCCAGGAACCGGCTAAAGCGCCTTAATCTCAGTAATATCAAAGGCCGTCCCTTCACCGGCTAAATTCCTGCTTGGGCTTCGGGGCGGCGCTCAGCCAGCGTTTGATTATTGCGTCCCTAGCCATCGGGTCTTCCATCTAAAAAACCTCCTGACCTTACTGCTACTAAACGAGCTGTTGTCTTGCAGGCTTAATGGCCGTTTCTAAATTTTGGCTGAGCATTGACTAATACGAATTCTCCATACTCTGGCTACACATCCTGCTCCCCCGCCCCCTTGCTCCTGAAGCTCTCCATTCCGAT
>JBCDFX010000446.1:0-3689 GCA_039177155.1 Cyanobacteria bacterium P01_H01_bin.119 | reverse complement strand
TCAAAAGTGTTAGAGCTGCTAGCACTTCAGATTGATCAACTGCTGGATAACTCTCCCAGGTTAACGTTGTCTTCCACCGATATGGACCGCATTTATCAGGCTGAAAGTATTCTGATGCAGAATATGATTCATCCCCCCTCACTTATCGAGCTGTCGCGACAGGTTCACCTCAACGATCGCAAACTTAAAGAGGGTTTTCGTCAGGTCTTTGGTACTACTGTTTTTGGCTATTTGCACGGTCAGCGCATGCAGCAGGCCCAGGAACTTTTACAGGAGCATCAGATTACTGTAAAAGAGGTCGCAAAATGCGTCGGCTATGCCAGCCGCAGTTCCTTTGTGGCTGCATTTAAGAAGTACTACAACACCAGCCCTAGCTGCTACTTAAAGGATGCAAAAGGGCATTAACTTATGAAAGTCCGTACCGAAGACGCGAACAGTCCCGCTGGGAGACGCGATCGCATTTTCTAGCCATATTCATCACGGTAGATTGAGCAGAATAGTTCCCAATAAGCCCCAAGGCGATGGGATTTGCTAATCAGACGTGGTGTGAGTTTATGGCAATATTGGATAATTTTTACCTATCGCTGTTGGCAGCAGGTTTGTTTACAACGGCGTTAGCGGCACCTGCTGCTGCTTTAGTACCGTTGCCTGCTGTTAGCGAAGACACTTGGGGGATAGCGACTGCACCAGAAGATTCGGCAGAGACTTCGGCTACTGCTGAACCCTTGAGCGTTGCTCAAACGGTTTCGGAGGATATTGCCATCCGCGATGTGCAGATTAGTGCCATAGAGACTGGTCTCTCTATTGTAATTACGGCTGATCAACCCATATCGGCCAGCGCTCCCGACACGATTGGTAACGCCGTGGTGGTAGATATTGCCAACGCAACCTTAGATCTAGTCGATGAGACCGCTGCAGAACAGTTTAGCCCCGCCGATGGGATTGCGCTGGTGCAGGTGTCAGCCCTGCCTGGCGGTGGGGTGCGCCTGGCGATTACAGGGACCGATGCTCCGCCCGAGGTGCAAATTACCGCCGAAGCTGGCAATTTAGTGGTCAACGTTTCGCCCGGGATGGCCACTGTTGCTACTGAGGACGATGATGGGATTCAGGTGATTGTCAGTGCCACTCGTACCGAAGAAAGTATCTTAGATGTGCCTCGATCGGTGACGGTTATTGAGCGAGCACAAATCGAACAGCAGCAGCAGTTTACCGACAATCTCCCCGATATTTTGGGCCGGCTAGTGCCTGGATTGGGGCCACCGACATTGCAAAACAGCACCCGCGCGCTGTCGCTGCGGGGACGCCCACCGCTTATCTTGATTGACGGCGTGCCGCAAACGCCCAATAGCGGCTTTAACACTGAGCTCAATACTATTGATCCAACAGCGGTGGAGCGCATTGAAATTGTGCGCGGTCCCAGCGCGACATATGGAGATGGAGCCACCGGAGGCATCATCAATATCATTACCCGAGCCGCCACTGACCAGCCGATTTCTTATGACATTAGCCTGGGGGCATCCACCAGCTTAACGGTCATCGGTGGCGATGCCTTTGGCTACAACTTAGAGCTTGGGGTCGCCGGTTCAGACGGGGGGTTTGACGGTCGGCTGTTGCTGAGCTACGACGTCAATAATTCTTTCTTTGATGCCAACGGCGATCGCATCCCTCCCAACGGGCTCTCTGATACCGACAGCATTGGACTGCTAACTAAGCTGGGCTACGACTTTGATGAGCAGCAGCGCCTAGAGTTTACCTACAGTTTTTTGAGGGAAATTTTAGACACCAACTTTGCCGCTGACCCCATTGTTCGTAATATTCCAGGGCTACAGGCGGCTAGGGCACTTGAGGTTGGGGCGCTTAACTATGAGGCAGAGCCTCAGCAAATCAATCATGTGTTCAACCTCACCTACCGCCACGCAAACTTACTCAGCTCCCAATTAGATGCCCAGTTCTATTACCGAGACACCGACCTAGCCCAGGGATTTACCGATTTACGGGGACGTACCCTGCCGGCCTTTTTCCCTCGGCTCTGGCAAACCGCTTTAGAATCCAACGAGCTGGGCGGTCGCCTACAGTTTGACACCGCCTTGGGAGAAAATTTTGGCCTATTATGGGGCGCCGACTATGCCCAAGAGACAAATGAGCGCTTAGTGCTGGTATCAGATATTCCTACCTTTGATGCGACCCGCACCTTAGATGTAATTGAACGGCTTAACCAAGCGCCCCGGTACGAATTAAATAGCCTGGGGTTATTTGCCCAGGCCACCTGGGACATTAGTGAACAGTGGCAAGTCAGTGGTGGCTTGCGCTACGACAATTTCAATTTTTCTGTAGACGACTCTCGCTTAGCCTTTAGCTTCCCTCAGGATCGGCGGGGCGGCAGCGGCAGTGCCGACGATGTATCTTTCAACGCCGGGCTGATTTATAGACCGATTCCGGAAGTGAGTCTGTTTGCCAGCTATGCCAGAGGGTTTTCGATTCCAGATTTAGGGTTGACCTTGGCCTTTGTGGTCCCGGCTACCGCCGATATCAGCAGCAATCTAATCTTGGAGCCGCAAACAGTAGATAACTTTGAAATTGGGGTTGGGGTAGAGCTAGGGCAGTTTCAGGCTACCCTGGCCGGTTTTTACAATGAGTCAAGTCTGGGCACATCCCTGAGCGTTGCGCCCAATGGGTTCACCCAGGTTTCCCGCTCTCCCCAGCGTAACTACGGCGTAGAGGCCACCTTCGACTGGCAGCCCAGCAATGCTTTGCGCCTAGGCGGCTACTTTAGCTGGAATGAAGGCGAAGATGATGACAATAACGACGGTGTATTTTTGCCGCTCAGCTCTTTGCAAGTGCAGCCCTATAAGCTCGGATTTTATATCGAAAACGATACCGCCCCCGGCTGGACAAATCGGCTGCAACTGCTGGCGGTAGGGGGACGGAGCCGGGCATTTGAGCAGGGTGTGGATGGATTTAATGTCTCCAGTTACATTACGCTGGACTTGCTCAGCAGCCTTCAAATCGGCCAGGGACAATTGACTTTGGGTATTGAAAATATTCTCAATAATCAGTACTTCCCGGTGTCTTCTCAGGAGAGGTTTGGCGGCACGGAGGAGCGGCGCTTTGCTGCGCCGGGTGCCACGCTCAGCCTGCGTTATTCCATCAGCTTCTGAACCCTATGACCCAATTGACTCAACGGGCTGGACAGATTTTGGCGGCGGCTGTCGGTCTGATGGCGGCTTGTCAACAGGCCCCCATCGCGACCTCTGATCCCCTTATAGGCCCAACTCGAACGGTGGAACACTCGATGGGCATCGCCCAGGTGCCTGTGGCGCCCCAGCGAGTGGTTGTTTTAGACACCGCTCCCCTAGATGCAGTGATAGCGCTGGGTGTGGAGCCTGTGGGAACTATCGTTTATGGTTCGACGCCAGCGTACTTGGGGGCGGCAGCCGATGCGATCGCAGTGGTCGGTGACGGTAATAAGCCTGACCTAGAAGCGGTTCTGGCGCTCGATCCAGATTTGATATTAGGGTCAAAAATTGGCACCGACAAAATTTATCCGCGGCTAATCCAAATTGCCCCCACGGTGCTGGCGGCAGGCAGTGGGCGGGCAGGCAATTGGCAAACGCACTTTCGCCTCTATGCTCAAGCCCTTGGCAAGTCTGAGCAGGCAGAAGAGCTGCTGCAAAATTATCAAGATCGAG
>JBCDFX010000445.1:0-3692 GCA_039177155.1 Cyanobacteria bacterium P01_H01_bin.119 | reverse complement strand
TACCGCCCACAGTGCTACCACGGGCACAACGTATAAACCGCGATAGCCCAATAGCCCATAAAACGGTGCCGTCACCAGCGGAAAGGTAAACGGAAAGGTAATAAAAAAGCGATCGCCCTGCTCATAGACATAGGGCGGGGTAAACGGATAAAGCCCTTGCTGCCAGAGCGCTTCAATCCATCCCGCCACGGGAATACGCAAGTCAAATTGCCAAACACCAGCCGCCCACTGCTGAGCCAGCAGCGCCTTTAAACCTCCATCGCCGCTAAACAATACCCCATCACGGGAATACAGCTGAAGCACCAGGGTCAGGGCAATTCCGATCCCCAACACGGCTATAGGAAGAAGATGTCCAAAGCGCTGCTCTGGAACTGCTTTACTCATGGCCCTAGAATCCTGAGTGACTCAACATAGATCTCAACCACATCCAGAGCCTGAGTATTTAACTGGCTATTAACTCAGGAAAAACCCTAAGTTCCCAATCGGATATGGTTTAAAGGCTCTGCCCCAGTATTCCCGTATCTTCTGGGTAGCCTCTCTCAGGTTTATGAAATTCTCAACTAGACCGTTAGAGATTTTGAACGCTTACTTTAAATAATCAACAATATTGAAAAGATGCCACTTAGGATACCTCAACCGCCGATAGGCTATGGGCCAGCTTGTCAGCAATTCCCTCAATCCATGCTTCGTCTTGTTTTGTATAGCTACGGGGGGCGTTAGCGCCCAAGATCAATGCGCCTTGCTGATCCATTGGCTGGCAGATAACGCCCTGAATATTGCCGGGTAAATAGTCAAACTCAACTCTGCCGGGATACAGCGCCAGTTTTACCAGATACACAGGTTTTTGTCGGGTCAGCACCCGCTCCAAAATGGCGCCGGGTTTAACTTGAGTAGCTGAGCCCATCAGCCCCCGCCGCAGCAATACCCGACCTTGGCGATAGACCACCACAGAAACCGTCACCGTATTGGTCAGCAATAAATGGGAGGCCCAGGCCAGCTCTGTTTTGAGGCGATCGCTGAGATCATCCGCTAGCTCAAAAACCTCTTCTCCATCAACCTCAACTGCTTCAGGAGGAATGGGTTGCACCTGCTGCCACAGCAGCCCAGTTAACACCAGCACGGCGCTAATCAATACCCCTAATGCGTCTGAGCGGGCCTGGGAGTCGGTCAAAGCCGGTGTCAACAAACGGTTGAGCATCAACAATGTGCCAGCCAATGTGCCCACTACAATGGGCAATCGACGCAGTCCGCGGGTTTGATCGGGGTTAGCCATGGCCAAGTTGAGGCAGACACAGAGAGCAAAACATCAAGCTGGATGCTGGGGAGGCCGGGAGCGATCGCGGAGCGTCATCTCTCTTGAGCTAGACTGGCCGACCTGCCGGTAAAGGCGGCGCTGCAAAATTTCTAGTCGTCCCCCCGACTCCTCCAAAAAAGACCGCTGACGCCGATACAGCCCCTGAAACACATTGGCAAAGAGTAGGGTCAAGATAGCAACAGCTAGGCCGATCGCCGTAGACACCAGGGCCTGACCAATGCCCAAACTGACCTCAGACGTTGCGGTTTCCCCCAAATCTCCAATACGCAGGGCCGCAAAAGCATCAATTAGGCCCAAAATTGTGCCCAGTAGCCCTAGCAGCGGGGCCACTCCCACCACGGTATCAAAAACGGTACTAAAGCGGCGCAGCAGCGGTAACTCAGCCTGAGCCGCAGTTTCCAAGGCCAGACTGAACTCTTCTGGCGTTGCCTCTGTTAGGCTCAAAGCTGACAAAAAAATGCGCGCTACGGGCAGGTGCAGATTTTGCTTCAGCGTCGCAATCGCCAGCGGTAAATTAGTGGGAAACGCCTGCAGCACTTTAGATACTAGAGGCTCTTGCTGCCTCACTACCCGGCTCCAGAACAGCCCGCGCTCAATAATCAGCGCAGTTACTCCTAGGGAAAAAAACAGTAGGGGCCAAATTACAATCCCGCCAACCGCAAACAGGCGCAGTAAGGGCATGTCCGCTCCAGTCAAGTCTGCTGTATGTTGCCGCTGTGGCGCTCTAACTCTAGCAAAGCCCCGTAAGCAGGAACGCCCTATTTTACGCTTGGAAAATGATCGATTTGGGCGTAGCCGCTAAAAATTAATTGCGTGCCCTTGGTCTCTAGTCGATTAATCCGCATCATCACCCCGTCTAAATCGAAGCGGTCGAGATCAACCATGTTGTTCAACAGTCGGATAAAGCCCTGGGTCAGAATTTTGGAAAGTGCCATTACGTCGGGGGATACACCGTCAGCATCAAACTCAGCATCGTCAAACGTGATACGGCGTCGCCGCTCAACCGCCAGGGTAGCCTGCAGGCTAATGGGGACGTTGTCGCGATTAGGCAGATCTGTTTTAGCCGAGAGCTTGACCCGCTGTTCAGGCAGCAGCTTTATCGCCACATCGCGAAAATCTAGGGGTTCACCACCGGAGAGGCCGGTCAGATCTTCGTCATCAACCTGAGTAATACGCTTTTGTACCAAGTCGGCGGTAAACGCCTCATTGATGGCCTGCTCAGTGAGAGTCACCTGAGCGATGGCCTGAGTGGGCCGCTTCAGACGAATGTTTCCCCCTAGGATGGCGCCAAAGTCAATGGCTACCGCATCCGTTTCAAAAGACATGGTCTCGGCGCGGAACTGACGCCGGATGACCAGTCCAGTCCCGCGCATCTTGAAGCTATCGATTGCGCCCTGCAGCAGCTTGCTGGAGGGAGAACACCGAATCTCTACCTCAACCTCGTCGCTTTGGGTAAAGAGATGCCGAATCGATTGGCTGGCAACGGAATTTAACATCCGCTCACCGAAATCCGCGTTTGGAGATTGCTTAAAACCAGTCAAACCGCCAATCATGGGCTAGAGTGCATCCTCAATCTATCACTATAGTTGTAACAAAGTATGAAGGATTCCGACAAAGAAGATATTTTAATGGAAACCATTAATATTGCTATTATCCCCTCTATGGGCGAGTTTTAGACCCAATCAAACGCCAACTCAACGGAGATTGAGCAGCAGACTACCTAGAATAGGCACTCACTTCAACCCGCTTTGAGGGCAAAAATTCAACCTGGCGTAGCAGAGCGCTCAAATTAATAGGTTTCTCCAGTAAGCAGGTATGGCCGCTCACGGGTAAATCTAAGATTTGAGCCTGGGAAATATGCCGCTGTAATCGTCGAGCCTCTTCCCCAGACGGCAAAAGGCGATCGCGCTGGCTAGCAATCAACAGAGTCGGTATGACCAGATGGTTTAAGCCGACTTGCGCTAAGTCAAATTCCATCAGCAGGCGAATACGCCAACTGGCGCTGCTGGGCGTTACGGCCTGCATAGCAGCGACTAACGCCTGACGCTCTGGCTCATCGACGCGATCGCCCCCGGCCAAAAACGGCAGCAGCCCATAGGTTGCTACCTGAAACAGCGGCACTGCCAGCAGCTTGACTAAATTATTGCCCCACTCCAGCCACAGCCGCCGCCGAAAGGCTGAGGCACAGTTGACCACAATCAAACGTTGGGCCAAGTGAGGATACTGGGAAGCCAGTCGCAGCGCCAGGCAGCCGCCAAAAGACTCGCCGCAGATGTAGATTTCGCGATCGCTGCACTCAGTCATCACAAGCTCTGCCACAGTCGTTGTCAAATCGCTCCACGACAGCTGGCTATCAGGTGGAATCGACAGGGCGCGG
>JBCDFX010000444.1:0-3702 GCA_039177155.1 Cyanobacteria bacterium P01_H01_bin.119 | reverse complement strand
CTGACATTGCGCCAACCCTACTGCTGACTTGGAATGAACCGGAGCAAAATTTAAGAATAATTTCTCAGGCGGTCAATCGAGCTGAACAGGCAGCGCAAATAATCAATAAAACTGAGCAGCAAATTGCCGCCGCCCGCGAAACTTTTGCTTCCCTGATAGAAGCTCATCCCAAGCTGCTGTTGCTGCTTCTACCAGAATTTCCAACAATTTATCTTGGCAGTGGCGATCAATTTGGGCTTTGCAGTTCTCTGATTAAAGAACTCGGCTTTGAGCTTGTCTCTTTCCCAGAGGCTAGTTCAGATGCCGCTAATTCACCCCAAACTCCAATTTCGCTTGAAGCGCTGCCCCAGCTCAATGAAGCAGACTCGATTATTGTGCTGGGTACCAATGCCAGCCAAATTCAGCAATTCGACACGATGGATGAGTTTGAGGAACACCAACTGTCGAATTTACAACCTGCGTGGGAAACCAATGCGATCGCCCAATCCCTCGACGCGAGCCAGGCCGGGCGGGTTTACTTTATCCCCTATTACCTCTGTGCCGGTTTACCTGGCTCCATTGGCACCGAGCTGTACCTTGAAAAACTCCAAGAGCAGTTGCTTGGGCCAAACTAAGGATCAGATTGAGCACAACCTAATTAAGCTTAGACCGCCCTTTAAGACGCCTCAAAAAGTTTATTTCGCGAAGAAAAAACTCCGTTTAGCAAAGAAAATATTGCTTCCCAACTTCTAGAATAAGTCACCTCTGTTTAGTACTAAAAGGTAGATCTGACCGTGTCTTTTCCTTTGACAACTTGTAAGTATTGCTCAGAAGTTTCTAAAGCCAGCGGTGAAGATCCCATTGGCAGCGCCAGTCCCATCGATGGTTGGCTGGTGATGGAGCTACCCCTCCCCTGGACTGAAGACCGTTTTCACCACGATCCGCTGCTACGGCCTATTCATGACTTGTTTCACGCAATCTTTGAGCGTGGAATTCAAATCATGCCCATGGCGATCGCCCCCGATCGAGACTACGAGATTCTTAACCGGGCCCATGTTTTTTACTATCGTCGGCCCAGCCAGCGCTTTCCCCAGTTTGAGAAACAAACATTTTTGCTGCCCTTAGATCAAATTATTCTGCTGGCCAAAGCACTGACGATCGAACCCGAAACGCTGCCTCAGTTTTTGAGGTACCAGCAGCCCGCTGACGGCATTCGCGACATTATGGTTTGCACCCACGGCAACATTGATATTGCCTGCGCTCGCTTTGGCTATCCCATCTATAAGCAGCTTAAACAGACCTATTCACTCCCCCTTTCCCCCTCTCCCTCTGCCCCGCTCCGCGTCTGGCGCTGCTCTCACTTCGGCGGTCATCAGTTCGCACCGACCCTAATGGACTTTCCCACAGGTCAGGCTTGGGGGCACCTAAACGCTGATATTTTGCCGGCTCTAATCAAGCGCGATCGCCCTGTAAGCGAGCTGAAGTCATTTTATCGAGGACAGTCGGGACTGCCCGAATTTGTGCAAATTGTTGAGCGTGAAATTTGGATGCAGCATGGTTGGGAATGGCTGAGCTACGGCAAGGTCGGGCAGATACTCGCTCAAGATGAGAACGCCGAGTGGGCTGACGTTCGCCTTGAATTTACAGCCCCTGATAGCCATCACTCAGGAATCTACGAAGCCAGGGTAGAAGCCTGTGGCACGGTGACAACCGCCTATAACTCTGGAGATACGCCGACATCGGCTAGGCAGTACCAAGTCAGTCGCCTGACTCAAGTCTCCGTTTAATTTTCTCGGCGGTCTCAAAAAATAACTGAGGCCAAAAAAGAGCAGGCTGCAGGCTGATCCGGCAACCCGTGAAAAGGATGGGCTCAGGCTGCGAAAAAGATTGCTTCTTTGCAAATAACTTTCACCGGGTGCAGTGAGCAATCCGAGCAAAGCTGTAGATGTCATTGTGGGTGTAATCAGTGCGGACATTTATCGTTATCTGGCTGGGTCAAATAGCTTCATCCATCGGTAGCGCTATGACTTACTTTGCGCTGACGCTTTGGGTGTGGCAGCGGACTGAGTCAGCTACAGCGATCGCGCTAATTATGTTTTTTTATCAACTGCCCCAGATTGCGCTGGCTCTCTTTTCGGGGCTCTTAGTTGACCGCGTTTCCCGCAAAACCCTGCTGCTTGTCAGTGATATTGCCTCTGCCTGCTGTACGCTCTCCGTTGGTATTTTGGCTCTCGCCCAAGCTCTACAGGTATGGCACCTGTATATTATTGCCGCTATTCTTGGCTGTTTTGGCCACCTCCAAACCTTGACCTACATTACCGTTGTGCCAATGCTGGTATCTGCAGAGCACCATATGCGGGTGGCAGGCATGGGCGCAATGGCGGGCTACAGCGTTAGCATCTTTGCGCCGGCCTTGGCTGGCGTGCTGTATACGCTAGTTGGGCTGTTTGGCATTACGTTAATCGATATGGCAACGTTTGCGATCGCTGCTCTCACCCTGCTGCTAACGGTTATTCCTACCGGTCCCTCCTCCGAACAGGACCATAGCAGTGACGAGGGTGCTCCTGTCTGGCAAAGGTTTACCGTGGGCTTTCGCTATATCCTGGGTCATGTCGAGCTGCGAGCCATGGTTATTGTTCTGTCGGCCTTTGCGGGCCTAAACCAGATTGGAGAAACGCTCTACCAGCCGATGATTTTGGCCCGCACCAATGGTGACGCTCAGGTCTTGGGCACCGTTGCCGCCGCAGCGGGCATTGGCGGGCTGATCGGCGGCGGCATTTTGACGGTTAGCGGCGGATTTCGCCGACCTCGGCGGGGCTTGTTGGTGGGCATGATGGGCGTTGGCATCGGCAAACTTATCTTTAGCCTGGGTCAAGATCCCCTGGTTTGGACCGGTGCCCGGTTGGGCACCTCTCTTAGCGAACCGATTATCTTTAGCACTTATACCGCCTGCTGGTACGCCACTGTCCCCACCCATCTGCACGGACGCGCCTTTGCCGCCGATCATCTAATTGGGCTCGTGGTTGGCGCCACCGCCAGCCTAATCGCTGGACCTCTGGCCGACTATGTGTTTGAACCAGTCGCCCAGAGGTTGCCAATCGGTATGGCATTTGCAACTGAGCCAGGAGCAGGTATGACCCTCCTCTACGGCATAACCGTGGTAGGACTGCTGCTGGTGAGTATTATCGGCAGAACCCTACTACCCCCGCTGCCTCGGTTGGGCAGCCCGGCTGAATCAAAGGGTTAAAAATTAAGTCAAGGCTGCGAGCCAGATTCCTTTACTGCCGGGCGTCTACGACATACACCTCAAATCCATGACGGCGCATCATTTCTGCCATGGCGTTGGCGGTTGCTTCATCGGCGTAGGCTCCGGTCTGCATCATTACCTGCCCCTGATGCCGCGTCCGGAAGGCGTCGGCAACCAGCGATCGCACCTGGCTTTGGCTAGCGTCGTCTGGGGCTTCCACTAGCACCCGGTAAAACAGGCCCAAGGCTGCAGCCCGCGACGGTGGGGGCGGCGGCGCTCCGGCCGCGCTGGCCAAATCAGCCGGCACCACGACATTGCCCATACTGCCCGCACTGCCAATGGGCGCATTGGAGGGAACCTGCAAGATATCTGTATTGGCGGGAGCGGCACCCGAATCGGGTACATTCGGAAGGGCACTGCTGGGAGCTGTCGTTGGCGCTGATGGAGCAGCGGCCTGCGGCGGAATTACGGCAATT
>JBCDFX010000443.1:0-3713 GCA_039177155.1 Cyanobacteria bacterium P01_H01_bin.119 | reverse complement strand
TGCTCTCGCGCTGGACGGATTGGCGCGATCGCCGCACCTGTGTTTTGTTTGGCGATGGGGCTGGGGCTGTAGTGCTACAGGCGGCAGAGCGCGATCGCCTGCTGGGTTTCGAAATGTGCAGCGATGGCGCTATGAATGAGTGCTTAAATTTGGCCTATCAGAGCCAGTCTGAGGTTTTAGTCAACGAAATTTCCGTGCAGCAGGGCGGCTTTGCCCCAGTGACAATGAACGGGCGAGAGGTCTACCGGTTTGCGGTCAGTAAAGTGCCCGAAGTGATTGAAAAAGCCCTCTACCGAGCAGAACGCACTGCTGATGCCATTGACTGGCTGGTGCTGCATCAGGCCAATCAGCGCATTTTAGATGCAGTGGCCAAGCGATTAAAAGTGCCCAGCGATCGCGTTATCAGCAATATGGCCCGTCACGGCAATACATCGGCGGCCTCCATCCCAATCGCTCTCGATGAGGCCGTGCGCGACGGCAAAATTAAACCGGGAGATTTAATTGCCAGCTCCGGATTTGGAGCAGGGCTGACGTGGGGAGCCGCCATTTTTGAGTGGGGCTGACGGTCGTGGGAATTCCGGAGATCTTCAGATTGCAGTTGTAGGATTGAACCAGAGCTATCTGGCTGTGCTGCAGGTCCCTTAAGGGTTCGGCTCAGTCAGACAAGGCTTCTCAGGGTGCAGCGCGTCGGACAATCCATCTCAGGTTGCAGGGCTGCATGGTGTTTAACCGCTGGCGTCGCTGGAGAGGCAAGGTTTCAGCGCTTCCACAAATTGAGGCGATTGCTGTAGTGGCGATCGCGGGATTTATGCTGGGCAGTCTAACCCTTGGCGCCGATGCCCTGGGGTTATTTCAGGCCCTAGAGCTTAAAGTTTTTGACCGCATGATTCGGCTGCGTCAGCAGTTCGCTCCCCCCGTACCGGCTATTGACGAGCGGCTGTTGATTGTAGGTATCACCGACGAAGATATTCAACTCCTGGAGCACTATCCAGTGCGGGACGAGATTTTGGCCGATGCATTGGCCATTCTACAGCGCCACAATCCAGCAGTCATGGGGCTAGATTTATACCGCGATGTACCTCAGCCGCCGGGGCGAGATGCCCTAATGGCTCAGATCCAGCAGCACCAGGTGGTGGTGATTCAGAAGCTGGGTGACAAAGATAGCGCAGGTACGCCAGCTCCCGACGGCGTGGATTCAGCCCTAATCGGGTTTAACGATTTTGTGGTGGACGGGGATGGCATTGTGCGCCGCAATTTGCTGTTTTCGGCGGTGGATGACAGCCCCGATGCAGCCGTACTGCCCTCATTTGGCCTACAGCTCACCCTACGCTACCTGGAACAGCAAGATATTGTCTCCCGCCCCTGGGCGTTGGACCCCAACATTATGGAGCTGGGTGAGGCGGTGTTTGTACCCCTCTCATCTGACTTTGGAGGCTATCAGATCGTTGACGCTCTGGGCTATCAGACCTTTTTGGACTATCGCAGCAGTGCCCAGGTCGCTCGCCACGTGAGCCTAAGTCAAATATTAAGCGGAGCGTTCGACCCAGCCTGGGTTGAAGGCAAAATTGTGATGCTTGGGGCCGTGACCCCCAGCGCCAAAGATCTGTTCTACACGCCTTTTTCGGCGGGAGCAGCGGATCAGCAGCAAATGACCGGGGTTAATCTCCATGCTCAGGCCGTGAGCCATTTACTCGATGCCGCCCTAGCCAAGCGTCCGCTCTGGACGGCAGCGGCCCAGTGGCAGTTTGCCCTTTGGGTTTATCTCTGGGCCGTGCTGGCCGGCAGTCTGGCCTGGCAAACGCGCCATCCCTTACTGCTGATGCTGATGCAAATGGCAAGCCTGCTCGGTTTGGCGCTAGCCGGCGGCATCTTCTTTTTGAACTATGTTTGGATGCCCTTGGTAGGGCCGCTGGTGGCGATGGTGGGCGCTAGTGCTACGGTGCTGGCCTACCGGGCGCAGCAGTCCTACCGGCAGCGGCAGATGATGCTGGTGCTGCTGGGGCAAAGCACGTCTCCTGAAATTGCTGCTGCGCTCTGGGACAACCGCGATCGCCTGCTGAAATCCGGCAAGCTGCCGGGACAGCGGTTGACGGCAACTATGCTATTTACCGATATCAAAGGATTTAGCACCATTGCAGAGCAAACCTCCCCAGAACGTCTCTTAGACTTGCTTAATGAATATTTGGAGGGCATGGCTGCTGAGATTCAACGCCACCACGGCATTATCAACAAATTTACCGGAGACGGCTTGCTGGCGGTCTTTGGGGTGCCTCTGGCCCGCCAACATCCCCGAGAAATCGCTGAAGATGCTCAGGCTGCGGTAAGCTGCGCTCTAGCTATGGGCGATCGCCTAACGGCGCTAAACCAGCAGTGGGCGCGGCAGCACGGCACTAGCTTAAAGATGCGGGTAGGTATCTTTACAGGGCCAGTGGTGGCCGGTAGCTTAGGCGGACGCGATCGCCTGGAGTATGGCATTATTGGCGACAGCGTCAATATTGCATCCCGCCTGGAGAGCTGTGAAAAAGAGCGTCATGACGGCATCTGCCGCATTCTGATTGGGCAAGAAACCCTCGATCAACTGCAAAGTCAGTTTTGGGTCAATCCTTGGGGAGAGTTAATCCTAAAAGGGCGATCGCAGCCGGTCACGGTTTATCAAGTTGTGGCTCGCAAGCCAAAGACCATACCCTCTTCTCAACCGTCAGCCAAAGTGACTTCTTCAGCCAGTACAGGGTGAGATGTGTGATTTTGTGCCATGTCGCTTAGATGTGATTTAAAGCTACTGTTCTTTGCAACTGAATCAGATATTATGGCAGCCATAGTTTGGCAATTACCGGTCTACTATCCGTCAACCTGCTGTGCTTCAGACCGCTCGGATTCAGTGATTTCAGCGTTTTTAGGGTAGATTCGTTTACCCTACAAAATGTCTAAAACCATGCGGACTAGGACAAAAGGCTTTGGAGGGCAAAGACGGGGGCCAAACGAATTTGTCTGATATCCAGGTTGGAGAGGATCGTGACTATTTACATTGGCAACCTGTCCTTTCAAGCGACAGAAGATGACTTAAAAGATGTGTTTGCTGAGTATGGCACTGTAACTCGCATTAGCCTACCCATCGATCGGGAGTCAGGGCGAAAGCGCGGGTTTGCATTTGTCGAAATGGAAGACGAATCCAAAGAGGATCAGGTTATTTCAGAGCTTGATGGCGCAGAATGGCTAGGCCGAGAACTGCGGGTGAATAAAGCCAAACCTCGGGACAATAGCAGCAGCAACCGCAGCGATCGCGCCAACAATTTTTCCAGAAATCCTCTTTAGGGGCTATCACCCGTTAGATTTCAAAACAGTCTATCGCAGCGGTTACAGCCCCTAGCCTGAATGGTTAAGGCGGGCGTGTTTACAGCTTGCCCTGTCAGGTTTCTATGCTCAACTGATGATGCGCCCTAGCTAACTGGTTTCCAAGTCTGCACTCACCTCTGGTTCCTGATATGCGGAACCGGCTATTTCTGTATGTCGTACCCAGCATCCTAGCTGAGCTAAAGATGAATATACAGTTATGCAGATGTGCAAGACTGCATAAGAAGAATTCTTGTGTTTTCTGAATCCATCAGGTAATAAGCTTGAGCTTTACTATTGTGATCTAAAGGTCAGAATTCTAGCCAGTAAAGTGAATGGGTCAGAGATGTTCATTGATATCGGTGAAGCGTACAGTAGCTGAG